>DUAL01000147.1 GCA_012960835.1 Flavobacteriales bacterium
GCGCCCAAGACGACATTGTAGTTAGAGAAGTTCACTTAATAAAAGATGAGCCAGTTTTACTAAAATTCAGATCTCAAGATGTTATCCATTCGGCATACTTACCTCATTTTCGTGTGCAAATGAATTGTGTTCCAGGAATGACTACTCAATTTGCTTTCACCCCAACCAAAACTACTGCCGAAATGAGAGAAACAGAAGGAGAAGATTTTGATTATATTTTATTGTGCAACAAAATTTGTGGGGTAGCACATTACAATATGCAAATGAAATTTGTTGTAGAAACACAAAACGAATATGATGAGTGGCTAGAACAACAAAAAACTTTAAAAAATACTTTAACTTTAAAATAAGTACAAAATGAGCGAACATCATAAAGAAACATTTATAACTAAATATATATTTTCCCAAGATCATAAGATGATTGCCAAGCAATTCCTTATTACAGGAATGTTTATGGCAGTTGTTGGAATGATTATGTCGGCTCTTTTTAGGTTGCAATTGGCTAATCCTGGACAATCCTTTGCAATATTAGAAATGCTTCTGGGGAAATGGGCTCCAGGAGGAGTTTTAGACCCAAGTATGTATCTTGCATTAGTTACAATGCACGGAACGATTTTGGTATTTTGGGTGCTAACCGCAGGACTGTCAGGCACTTTTGCTAATTTACTTATTCCACTTCAAATTGGTGCAAGAGATATGGCTTCCGGGTTTTTAAATATGCTTTCCTATTGGTTTTTCTTTTTAGCAACTATTGTGTTACTGTGGTCTTTGTTTGTGGAAATGGGTCCTGCCTCAGCTGGTTGGACTATTTACCCACCACTATCTGCATTGCCACAAGCTATTCCTGGTTCTGGAATGGGGATGACACTTTGGCTTATCAGTATTGCATTGTTTGTTGTTGGCGGTTTACTTGGCAGTTTAAATTATGTTGTTACCATTATCAATTTAAGAACTAAAGGGATGAGTATGCAAAGGTTACCACTTACTATTTGGGCAATTTTACTCACTGCTATTTTGGTGGTGTTATCTTTTCCTGTATTATTATCTGCGGCTTTATTATTAATTATGGATAGGAGTTTCGGTACATCATTCTATCTATCCGATATTATAATAAATGGGGAAGTTTTACATAATGTAGGAGGATCTCCCATTTTATTTGAACACCTTTTTTGGTTTTTAGGACATCCAGAGGTGTATATTATTTTACTTCCAGCTCTAGGTCTTGTATCAGAAATCATTGCAGTAAATTCTCGTAAGCCAATATTTGGATATAAAGCCATGGTTGGCGCATTGATAGCAATTGCATTTTTGTCATTTATTGTTTGGGGTCACCATATGTTTATGACGGGGATGAATCCTTTTTTAGGTTCTGTTTTTACATTCACTACCCTGCTCATTGCAATTCCATCTGCTATTAAAGTATTTAACTATTTGGCGACTCTTTGGAAAGGAAATATTCAGTTTACACCTGCTATGTTATTTGCAATCGCCTTAGTTTCAACCTTTATTACAGGAGGGTTAACAGGACTTATATTAGGAGATTCGGCATTGGATATTAATGTGCACGATACTTATTTTGTAGTGGGGCATTTCCATATTGTAATGGGCTTGTCTGCAATTTTTGGAATGTTTGCTGGAGTGTATCATTGGTTCCCTAGAATGTATGGTAGGATGATGAATAAAAATTTTGGATATATTCATTTTTGGGGCACATTCATATCTGCCTATGGGGTATTTTTCCCAATGCACTTTTTAGGATTGGCGGGCTTGCCAAGAAGATATTATACCAATAGTGCTTTTCCAATGTTTGACGGACTTGCCGATATTAATAGCGTCATCACCTTCTTTGCTTTAAGTGGCGCTGTTTTTCAACTGATTTTTTTATTTAATTTCTTTTATAGTATTTTTAAAGGAACAAAATCAGTACAAAATCCTTGGCGATCTAATACTTTAGAATGGACTGCTCCAATTGAGCGTATGCATGGTAATTGGCCAGGAGAAATACCACATGTGTACCGTTGGCCTTACGATTACTCCAAGCCTGGTGCGGATGAAGATTTTGTTCCGCAAACAGAACCATTGAAAGAAGGAGAGCAGGAACACTAAAAAAATAAAATGCCCTTGCCGGGCATTTTTTCTTGCTTTACTTTTAGTACATTTGCTTTTATAATGAATGAAGAATTAGATCCCAATATTGAAAATCTTTCAGAAGAAGAAATTGTATTTGAGCAAGTTTTGCGGCCAAAACAGTTTGATGATTTTTTCGGCCAAGAAAAGATTGTAGACAATTTAAAAGTTTTTATTGAGGCGGCAACTCAAAGAAATGATGCACTTGACCATACGCTTTTGCATGGGCCTCCTGGCCTTGGAAAAACTACACTTGCTTATATTATTGCCAATGAGTTAGGTGTAAATATCAAAACTACTTCTGGCCCAGTATTGGATAAGCCAGGAGATTTGGCTGGGCTTTTGACCAATTTAGAAGAAAGAGATGTGCTTTTTATTGATGAAATCCACCGCTTGAATCCAATCATTGAGGAGTATTTGTATTCTGCAATGGAAGATTTCCAAATTGATATTATGATTGAGTCCGGGCCAAATGCTCGTTCGGTTCAATTGCAAATAAATCCGTTCACTCTTATTGGTGCCACCACTCGTTCAGGTTTGCTTACCTCACCACTTAGAGCCAGATTTGGAATAACTTCCCGCCTTTCTTATTATACGGCTGATTTGTTATCAGGAATTGTGAATCGTTCAGCTTCTATATTAGATATTGGTATCACAAAAGATGCAGCTAATGAAATAGCTAAAAGAAGTAGAGGAACACCAAGAATTTCCAATGCTATACTTAGAAGAATTCGTGATTTTGCACAAATAAAAGGAGATGGCAGTATCAATTTAGAAATTACTAACTCTTCATTGGAAGCACTAAATGTGGACACTCATGGTCTTGATGAAATGGACAACAGAATTCTTTCCGCTATTATTGATAAATTTGATGGTGGTCCTGTTGGAATAAGCACCATTGCAACAGCAGTTGGCGAGCAAGCAGATACTATTGAAGAAGTTTACGAACCTTTCTTAATTCAAGAGGGCTATTTAATGAGAACCCCAAGAGGAAGGCAAGCCACAGAAAAAGCATACCAGCATTTGGGCAAAACAGGTCCCACAAAGCAAACAGATTTGTTTGATTAAAAATGTTTTCTCCGCACCATACTTTTTTACTAAAAGAAAAAGCCAAGGCCTTAGGCTTTACTTTTTGTAAAATTGCAAAGGCCGATTTTTTACATAAGGAAGCGTTAAAATTAGAGCAATGGCTTGCCAAAGATTATCATGGGGAGATGAACTATATGGAAAATCATTTTGACAAAAGGCTCGACCCAAGATTGCTTGTAGATGGAGCAAAATCGGTGATTTCCTTAGCGTATAATTATTACAATCCGCAAAGGCAAAAAGATAAAAATGCACCAAAAATATCAAGCTATGCTTACGGGAAGGACTATCATAAAGTAGTTAAGAAAAAACTAAAAATCCTTTTTCAGTTTTTACAAAATGAGATTGGAGACATTAATGGTCGATATTTTGTAGATTCGGCTCCAGTTCTGGAAAAAACTTGGGCAGAAAGAAGTGGAATGGGTTGGATTGGAAAGCACAGCAATTTAATAAGTAAAGAACAGGGTTCTTATTTTTTCTTGGCTGAACTCATTGTAGATATTCCTCTTATTTATGATGCACCAATAAAAGATTATTGCGGAAGCTGCACAAAATGCATTGATGCTTGCCCCACTGACGCTATCACTGAACCCTATGTTGTGGATGGGAGTAAATGCATTTCCTATTTTACCATTGAACTAAAAAATTCCATTCCAAAAAATGTGAATGGTAAGTTTGAAAACTGGATGTTTGGTTGTGATATTTGTCAAATTGTTTGCCCTTGGAATAAATTTTCAATTCCTCATAATGAGCCCAGTTTTTTACCAAAGAAAGAATTGTTATCGCTTAAAAAAGAGGATTGGGAAAATCTAAGGGAAGAAGAATTTGAGGAAATTTTTGAAGGTTCAGCAGTAAAGAGAGCAGGATTTAAGGGGTTGAAAAGAAATATTGAATTTGTTAAGAAATCTGATCAAATACTTCCAGAATAATATTTTTATACTGACTAAAAGTAGCAAGTGCCCAAATTTTTAGATGAGTCATTTCTGTTTTGCTCAGCCATCTAAGACTTTTTTGTAATTCTTTTTTGAATAATTTTTTATCGAAACTAACTTTATTGAGGACTTTTTTACTGAATTCTAACATAGTATTTATTTTTATCTATACAATAACACAAAGCTAGTTAAATTATTGTTTCTCTCCCCAACTATATGCCTTATTTTGTAAACCAGAGAGTGTTAACACCCTATCAATAACGGTTGCTGCAAGGGCTTCAAAAGTTTTTGGATTACTATAAAAAGAGGGGCTAGCAGGGCAAATAATTCCGCCAGCTTCTGTTATGTTTTTCATATTATTTATATGAATTAAACTGTAAGGTGTTTCCCTAGCAAC
>DUAL01000148.1:0-4162 GCA_012960835.1 Flavobacteriales bacterium
TTCCGCTAGATATAAATGTGTATGATAGCGTGATGTGGAGTGCCATTACGCCCCTTTCAGAACTTTCTGTAAGTTTAGATAGCCAACCAATAGCTTTCCCTGATTTTACAGGAGGTAATTGGAAAGAAAAAAGAGCATCTGAAATCATGCGAGAGATTTAAAAATCATGTTTTAATGATTTCGTATCTTTGCAATCTCAAAAAAATAAAAAATGAAAGCACTAGTTAGTATCATAATGGGAAGCACATCTGATATGCCAGTAATGAAAAAGGTAGCAGAATTCTTAAATGATATGGAAATTCCATTTGAAATAAATGCATTATCGGCACATAGGACTCCACAAATGGTGGAAGATTTTGCAACCCATGCAAAAGAAAACGGTATAAAAGTAATTATTGCAGGAGCAGGAGGAGCTGCTCACTTGCCTGGAGTAGTTGCGGCCTTTACAACAGTTCCAGTTATAGGAGTTCCTTGCCGCTCATCTATTTCAATAGATGGATGGGATTCTATCCTATCCATTTTACAAATGCCTCCTGGAATTCCAGTAGCAACTGTTGGGTTAGATAGTTCGCTAAATGCTGGAATATTAGCTGCTCAAATTTTAGCAACTGACAATGAGGAAATTCATGCGAAAGTGCTTGCTTACAAAGAAAACTTAAAACAGAAAATTGTAAAAGCCAATACTGATTTAGCTAGTCATGAATACCCTTTTAGGGTTCAATAAACGATAAAGGGCTATTTGGTCCTTTTATATGCAAACTACTTTAATCATAATGGCTGCTGGGAAGTCAAACAGATACGGAAGTCTGAAACAAACCGAAATTATTGGCCCATCAGCTGTTACTTTAATGGAATACAGTATTTATGATGCCATAAATACAGGTTTTACAGAGGTTATTTTGATTATTAGGAAAGAAACACAATCCTATTTTGAAGCCATTAAAAATAGAATTGGGAATGCCATAAAAATTCAATTTGCTTATCAGGATTTAGAGCAATTCACAAATAACATTGAAATAGATTACATAAGGGGAAAACCTTGGGGAACTGCACATGCCCTTTTGTGCTGTAAGGATATCTGTAAAAACCCATTTGTAGTCATCAATGCAGATGATTTTTATGGTAAAAGTAGTTTTGAAAATGCTATTGATTTTTTCAAAAACGAAAGGAAATCTCATTTAATAATCCCATATTATTTGCAAAATACTTTATCCCAAAATGGAAAAGTAAACAGAGGAGTTTGTAAAATTGAAAACAATTTACTCATCAGTATTGAGGAAAAAACAGGACTTACAAAAAACAATACGGAAGGACAAAACCCGCCAGTTTCCATGAACTTTTGGGGATTTCAAACAAGCATTTTTACATTTATTCAGCAGTTGTTTGCAGAGTTTTTAAAATGTCATCAAAACAAAGGGGATGAATTTTTTCTTGGGAATGTTGTAAGTTATATAATCAATAACAAAATTGAAAATTTTGAAGTAATTCAATCTGAGCAGCAGTGGCATGGAATCACCTACAAAGAAGATAAAGCACATACGCATAATGCACTTTGCAAACTGCAATATCCAACAAATTTATGGAGTTAAAAACAATCATAAATTCATTTGAAATTGAGGGAGAAATAGAGTCAATTCAGCAACTAAATATAGGGCTTATAAATACAAATTACTTAGTAGTTTGTAGTCAAAAAAAGTATGTTTTTCAGCAAATAAATACTACTATTTTCAAGAATGTTAGCACAATAATGGAAAATATAGTAATGGTGAATGAGCATTTGAAAAACACCAATTACAATTATGAGTCATTAACACTTATCAGTACAAAAAGTAAGGAAAATTTGTTTTTTGATGCTAATAAAAACCCATGGAGATGTTTCGCGTTTATTGAGAATAAAAATTACACTTTTAGTGAACTGAACAATACAATTATGACGGAATATGGCAAAGCCATTGGGCATTTTCATGCTTGCCTTGCTAATTATGATACTGCTAAAATTACAAATACAATTGATAATTTTCATAATACTCTTAAATATTTTAATGTTCTTGAAGATTTGATAAGTAATAGCAGTGGAAAACAAAAAAATGAAGTTGAAGAATCCTTTGCGTTTATTCAGCAATTTGAAGATAGATTTCAGAAAATTAATCAGTTAATTGATGCGGAGAAAATCCCTTTAAGAGTTTGCCATAATGATACAAAAATTGACAATATTTTATTTGATAGCAATAGCGAAAAAGTAAAAAGTATTATTGATTTAGATACGATAATGAGCAATACTATTATTTATGATTTTGGGGACGCAATTAGAACTTCTTGCAACACAACATCTGAAAATGATTGTGATATTAATAATATAAATTTTAATTTGGATTTTTATAAATCTTTTACAACAGGATATTTAAAAGAGAGTAAGGATTTCATTTGTAAAGAAGAAAAAAATTGGCTTGCTTTTGCTCCAATTTTAGTAACCTTAGAACAAGCCATACGATTTTTTACTGACTATTTGAATGGGAGTATTTATTATAAAACAGATTATCCAAATCAGAATTTGGACAGAGGGCTTAATCAAATAGCACTTGCTAAAAAGATGATGATAAATGAAAAAGAAATGGAAAATTACATCCAATCTCTCAGTCAATCTTAAAAAAAATGTAATTTGCTTGCTGATTATGAAACCAGCATTTATACTTTTATTTTCTTTACTTTTCTTAAATGGTTTTAGCCAAAATCAGGATGCCAAAAGCAATGCGTTAGGGGGTTGTGGTCTGACACAAAATAGTGTTTGGAGCAATTTTACCAATCAAGCTGGACTTGCAAAAATCAATCAGTTTACCATTGGAGTGGGCACAGAAAACTCTTTTGGAATAAAAGAACTCAGCACACATACTGCTGTTTTTGCTCTACCAGTAAATGGTGGTGTTTTCGGGCTGAATGTTGTATACACAGGTTTTGAACTTTACAATGAAACTAAAATCGGATTGGCTTTCGGAAAAAAATTAAGTGATGATTTTAATGTTGGAATTCAAGTTGATTATTTAGGCATTTATGTTGATGAGGGGACTAATAATCATAATAATTTTACTTTTGAAATAGGAGCTCAAAAAAGATTAATGCAAAAATTAACGCTTGGTGCTCACATCTTTAATCCTATTGGGGTAAAATTGAATGAAGATGAAAATATTCCATCAATCTTCAAACTAGGATTACGCTATGATGCTAATGATAAAGTTGCTATTTTCACTGAAGGCGAATTAGAAAGCGAACAAAACGCTAAACTTAAACTTGGATTGGAATACAAGATTATCAAACAAATGCAATTAAGGACTGGTTTCAGCACCAACCCAGCGCAAAATACTTTTGGACTTGGTTACACCCTTAATAACATTCAATTAGATATTGCAGTAAAAAGACATCAACTACTAGGTTATTCTCCACAATTTTCGGTAAGTAGCGCTTTTTAAGAAAATGAAAAAGATCATTTTTACATTTGGGTTTGTTTTGCTATTTTTTTATGGATTCTCGCAAGACAACAACCTTTTGCTAGAGGAAATAATTGAAAATATTGCAGAAGAGAATGAGGAAGAATTGGATTATAGCGAACTATATGAAGCGCTTTATTACTTTGCTGAACACCCAATAAATTTGAATAAAACAAGCAAAGAGGAATTAAGGGAATTATACTTTTTGAACGCCTATCAGATTGATAAATTACTATTGCATATTGAAAAAAACGGGAAATTCCTCTCCTATTTGGAATTGCAAACTGTTGCTGGCTTTGATGTGCAAACTATTCAAAATTTGCTTCCATTTATTAGTATTAATACAAGTGTAACGAGCAAGCAACTTTTAGCAAATATCAAACAATATATAATGGTAAGAGATCAGTTTTATTTGCAAGAGCAAAAAGGATATGTTCCTGATGAAAATGGAGATATTCACTATCTTGGAAATGCACATAGAACTTACTTTAAATACCGATTGAAAAACAACTATCTGCAAGCAGGAATTACGGCTGAAAAAGATGCTGGTGAAAATTTTCTAGGAGAAAGACAGCCTTATGGTTTTGATTTTTATTCAGCTCATTTGCAAGCTAAAAATATTGGCAAAATAAAAAATGTAATTATTGGTGACTATCAAATGAACTTTGGGCAAGGCCTAA
>DUAL01000148.1:4224-7753 GCA_012960835.1 Flavobacteriales bacterium
GAAATTTAATAAAGCCACACACAGCTGCCGCTGAAAATTTATTTTTTAGAGGAACAGCAATACAGATAGCTCCTTTTAAAAATTTGGAAATTATTGCCTTTTTATCTTCCCATAAGGTGGATGCAAATATTGTTGACACTTTAGAAAATGATGAACTTGCTTTTTCCTCTATTCAAGGAACAGGAATGCACAGAACAGAAAGCGAACTACTAGATAAAAATGTGATTCTACAAAATCATTATGGTATGCACGCTAACTATAATTTGAAAAATCTGAACCTTGGTATATCTTATTATAAAACACAAATTAATGGTGATTATCAAAAGAATATTTACACTTACAATCAGTTTGATTTCAATGGAAATACCAACCAAAATTTCGGTATGGATTATCAGTATCTATATAAAAATATGAACTTTTTTGGGGAAGTAGCAAGAAGTGAAAACGGAGGGATTGCCCATGTAAATGGTGTTATGTTAGGGCTAGACAAAACTATTTCGGCTTCCCTACTCTACAGAGACTATTCCAAAGAATACCAAAGTGAGTATGCCAATGCCTTTGCTGAACGATCTTCTCAAAATGAAAAAGGTGTTTATTTTGGGTTAGAATTTACACCTAATCATAAATTCAAAATAAAAGGATATGCTGATCATTATGATTTTCCATGGCTAAGGTTTGGAGTGGATGCGCCAACAAAAGGAAATGATTACCTTTTACAAGCAGATTACAAAATAAATAGAGCCACAAAAATGTATGTGCGCTACAAATCAGAAATTAAGGAGGAACAACTAGCTGAATCTTTAGCAATTATCGGAAAAAGGAAAGATAATTTTCGTTTTCATATTAATTACAAAGAAGGAGATAATTGGGCTTTTGCCAACCGTTTTGAAACGACTACTATCAATCTTGGAAATCAGCAAGAAATGGGATATATGCTTTATCAGGATGTAAAATACAAACCTCTATTTAGTAAAATTACTTTTAGTAGCCGATATGTACTATTCAACACACCTACTTATGATAGCAGAATTTATGCCTATGAAAATGATGTGCTTTATGGCTACTCTATTCCTGCTTATTACGGAAAGGGGAGTAAAATATATCTAGTTGCGAAATGCAATATTATTCGCAATTTGGATTTTTGGTTAAGAATTGCTCAAACCACTTATACCGATAGGGAGGTATTAAAAAGTGGATGGGATGAAATTAATGGAAATAAAATGACCGAACTAAAACTCCAGTTACGATATAAATTTTAATTTTATGCACGCATAATAAATTACAATGAAGAAAACACCTATTAACGAATTACTTGACATAAAATATCCAATAATAATGGCTCCTATGTTTTTGGTAACCAATACCAAAATGATGATAGAAGCACTAAATTCTGATATAGCAGCATGCGTACCTGCTTTAAATTACCGAACAGATGAACAATTGAGAACAGCAATACAGGAAATAAGAGCCAACACAACAAGTAAAGGATTAGGCATCAACTTGATTGTCAATAAATCCAATATAAAAATGAAGCAACAATTAAAGACTTGTGCTGAGCTTGGAGTAGATTTTATCATTACTTCATTAGGGAGTCCTAAGGATGTAATTGAACAATGCAAACCCAAAGGAATTAAAGTATTTTGTGATGTAGTGGAAGAAAAATATGCCAAAAAAGTAGAAGAATTAGGAGCTGATGCCCTAATTGCTGTCAACTGTAACGCAGGAGGTCATGCTGGAAAACTAACCCCAGAAGAAATTATTCCACTATTGAATAAGCATTGCAGTATTCCTGTAATTTCAGCTGGAGGAGTTGGTACAAAAGATGGGATAAATAAGATTATGAATTTAGGAGCCGCAGGACTCTCTATTGGCTCACCCTTTATTGCTTGTGAGGAAGCACATATTTCAGAAGAATACAAACAAGCCTGTGTAGATTATGGAAAAGAGGATATTGTTTTTACCACTAAAATTTCCGGAACACCCTGTACTGTTATCAATACTCCTTATGTGCAAAAAACGGGAACAACACAAAACTGGTTGGAAAAGCTGATGAGTAAGAACAAAAAAATAAAGAAATGGGTAAAGATGATTACCTATTTTAAAGGCATGAAATCAGTAGAGAAAGCAGCATTTAGCAGTACTTATAAAACCATTTGGTGTGCAGGTCCATCAATTGAACACACAAAAGAAATACTCTCTACTAAAGAAATAATTAAGCGATTAACTACCTAAGCGCCTTAATTTTAGAGAAAGAAATTTTTAAGTTTTTCTCATATTCTCTAATTGTTCTAACATCATAACCATTTGCTAAAACTAAAGAGATTCCCTCTTTACCAGCACGAGCTGTTCTACCACTTCTGTGCGTGTAGTATTCGTCTTGATCAGGGAGTTGAAAATGCACTACAAAAGTTAAATCAGCCACATCAATTCCTCTTGCTGCAATATCAGTAGCTACAATAATACTTAAGTTTTCATTCTTAAAAGCACGCATTACTTTATCTCTTTCCTTTTGCAACAAATCACCATGAATAGCATCAGCAGCAACATTTTTAGCTATTAGTTGAGTAGCTACTTTTTTAGTTGTATTTCGTGTTCTACAAAAAACAATTCCTCTTTGTCCTTTTACAGAGTTCAAGAATTGTAAGAGGACATGGAACTTTTCAGTATCTTCACAATGTACAAATTTATGCTCAATTTTTGCATTTACTACATTGCTTCCGCTCACGGTAATTCTGTGTGCAGTAGTACTCATGTGTTCATTCACGATTTGCTTAATTCCTTGAGGCATAGTTGCTGAAAACAGCCATTTACTTTGTGCTTCAGGTAGAAACCCCAGTATCTCATCTAGTTCTTTTTTGAACCCCATACTTAGCATTTCATCTGCTTCATCCAAAATAACCGTTTTAACTTTACTTATATCTACTGCTTTTCTATTCACCAAATCAATAAGGCGACCAGGAGTTGCTACTACTATATGTGTAGTCCTTTTTAAGTTTGCTATTTGTCTGTCAATTTTTTCTCCACCATATACTGACTCAGTAAAAATTTTATCAGAATATTTAGTATAACGAAACAGTTGCTTAGCTACTTGCTGCCCCAATTCACGCGTAGGGCACAAGATTAAACCTTGTACATATTTTTTTTTAGGATCAATTTTATGCAAAAGTGGCAAGCCAAAAGCAGCCGTTTTTCCTGTACCTGTTTGGGCTTGTCCAACCAAATCCGTATTTCCGTCTAATAATAAAGGAATAACTTGTGTTTGTATATCGGTTGGGTTGATAATTCCTAATTCATTCAACCCTTTTACAAATTCTGATTTTACGCCTAATTCTTTAAAATTTTTCATGCAGCAAAAGTAGGGATATTGAATTTGTGATTCCTACAATACATCAACTTTAATTCTACTCCAAACTTTACTTAATAAATAAGCTGCAATCAAAGCAATTACTGTAAGGACTCCTCCTAATTGTAAGTTGCCGTAAATAAAATAGCCTGTGGCAAAAAGCATAGAATAAATCATAGCTAAAGC
>DUAL01000148.1:7828-26787 GCA_012960835.1 Flavobacteriales bacterium
ACTATGGCTTTCCAGCCTGGTCCTCCAGGAACAGTTTTTTTATAGAAACTAAGCAATACTTCTTTATCCTCAGCAGGAGTAGCAAAAGTTACCACAAGCCAAACAACAGTAGTAATCAGCACTACCATAGGGAATTTCATATACTCTGGCATTAAAGCAGTTTCACCAAATAGTACAGAAGACACTACTTCCATATTGAATAATACCGAAACAATTCCTGAAACAAAAATGGCGGAAATTTCACTCCAAGCATTTATCCTCCACCAAAACCATCTGAGGATAAAAATGAGCCCTGTTCCTGCACCAAACATCAGGATAAAATCAAACAATTGCAAAGCATTAGTAAGCATCAAAGCCAAAGCAGCAGATGCTAAAAACAAAATAACGGTAGCAAAACGCCCTACATTTACCTTTTGTTTTTCAGTAGCGCTAGGATTAATTTGTTGTGTGTAAAAATCATTCACAATATAAGATGCACCCCAATTCAAATGCGTAGAAATAGTGGACATATAAGCTGCAATTAAAGAAGCCAAAACTAAGCCCAACAATCCAGTTGGCAATTTAGTAAGCATAGCCGAATAGGCTAAATCATGTCCTAACTTATCCTCACTCACAGCCGGAAAGGCTTCTTGAATACTTGCAATATCAGGAAAAACAACTAGTGATGCCAAAGCCACCAAAATCCAAGGCCAAGGGCGCAAAGCATAATGCATAATATTAAAAAAGAAAGTTGCTCCAATCGCATGATTTTCATCTTTTGCTGCTAACATTCTTTGGGCAATATAACCCCCTCCACCCGGTTCAGCACCCGGATACCAAGCGCTCCACCACTGCACAGCAAGGGGAATAATCAAGAGCATAATTAATTGTTCGGTATTGCTAAAATCAGGCAACATGGAAATTTTATCAGCAACATTAGGGTGTGTAATTAAAGCTTGAATTCCTCCTATTTCTGGGATATTCACTAAATAATAAGCTGCACCAATAGAGCCTGCCATAGCTACAAAAAAGAGAAGAAAATCAGTATATACAACTCCCTTAAAACCACCCATTGTACTGAACACCACTGTAATTGCACCCGCAATTCCAATTGTTTCAAAAGCAGTAAGCCCCAACATTACTTGCCCTATTTTTATAGCTGCCAAGGATATTCCTCCCATAGCCAAGACATTAAAAATCACGCCTAAATAAAGGGCTCTAAATCCTCTTAAGAATTTTGCAGGCTTTCCTGAATACCTAAGTTCATAAAATTCTATATCGGTATTTACATTGGATTTTCTCCAGAGTTTTGCATAAACAAAAACGGTTAATAATCCTGTAAGTAGAAATACCCACCACACCCAGTTTCCTGCCACTCCATTATTCCGAACAATATCAGTTACTAGGTTGGGCGTGTCGGTAGAAAAAGTGGTTGCCACCATGGAAAGCCCTAATAACCACCAAGGCATATTTCGCCCAGAAAGAAAAAATTCAGAAGCGTTTTTCCCTGATTTTTTGGAGACAATAATACCAATCAGTAAAGTTAAAAGTAAAAAAGAAATGATGATAATCCAGTCGAGATTTGCGATATCCATAAGCGAAAATAATTTGAACAAATCTAAGGAAATCTTTCAGGTAATAAGCATTACATTTGCCGAATGAAAAATGATAATTTTTACATGCTAGCCAAAACTATGTTTGGCTTAGAAGAAATATTGGCTGAAGAACTTAGGAAATTGGGGGCACAGAATGTGAAACCCATGAACAGAGCCGTAAGTTTTAAAGGAGATAAAGGTTTTATGTACAAAGCAAATCTGAACCTAAGAACTGCCCTTAGAGTTTTAAAACCTATTGCGCACTTTCAAGCACATGATGAAAAAGAATTGTACCGTAAATTATGTGAAATTGATTGGACTGAAATCTTTGATTTAGATGCCACTTTCGCCACTCATGCCACTACACATTCCGAGGTTTTTACCCATAGTAAATATGCTTCATTAGTAATGAAAGATGCAATTGCGGATACCTTCAGAAAGAAATTTGACAAACGCCCAGATGTTGATCCTGAAATACCAGATGTGAGTATTAACTTACATATTGCAAAACATACTTGTACTGTTTCACTAGATAGTTCAGGAGAATCATTACATAAAAGAGGATATAAATCGGATGCAGTAATTGCCCCAATGAATGAAGTGCTAGCTGCAGGATTAATCCTATTAAGTGATTGGAATAGAATTGCTAATTTTCATGACCCTATGTGTGGAAGTGGAACTTTATTAATTGAAGCAGCACTTATTGCGCACAATATACCTGTTAATATTTTCAGAGATAAATTCGGATTTGAAAGCTGGAAAGATTTTGATGAAGAACTTTGGGAAATGATTAAAGAGGTTTCTCTAGAAAAGGAAACACATTATTACGGGAAAATAACAGGGAGTGATAATTTCCAGAAAGCAGTACGCATTAGCCGAGAAAATATTGACAATGCGTTAATGTATGATAATATTAAAGTTACAAAAGCTGACTTTTTTGAAACTGAAGTAGAACCCGGAACTTTTGTACTGTTTAATCCTCCTTATGGAGAACGAATAGATTTAGGCGTAAATGATTTCTATGAAAAAGTAGGAACTACTTTAAAACATCAATATAAGGGATGTAGTATTTGGATCATTTCTTCAGAGATTGAAAACATGAAGTTTATTGGCTTACGCCCTTCACGAAAAATAAGAGTAATGAACGGAAAACTAGATTGTAGCTTCCGTAAGTTTGAAGTGTATGAAGGGAGTAAGAAAGCCAAAAAACAACAAGATTAATTTTCAGAGAAACTAGCTAAAAATAAAAAAGCCCGCAATTGCGGGCTTCTCTTTTCCATTATCTGTTAATTACTCTGAAAGAGTTTTAGCGTTTTGAATAGATATTTGCTTGCCATCCAAAAGTGGTTTTACAAAAGCATCATTAAAGCCGGCTGTTTTCACCTCTTGTAATCTTGTATTGGCAGCAGCATAATCGTTATAAGTTCCTGCATAGTATCGGTATAATTTGGAGTTATTGATATTCTCTTTTACAACCTCTCCAATTTTTGTCATTTTTGCTAATACATTAGCTGGTACATTTTCTTTATAAACCCCTATTTGCACTACATATTCTACATTTGGTTTTACCTCTTTTTTCTCCACTTTTGGAGTTGCTACTTTAGAGGTGTTTCTTCTTGGTAACTTCCCATTTACTGCTCTTATTGCAGCATACAAACCAATCTTTTTTCCATCTTTAAATGCCACTACAAATGAACCTTCAAATCCTCTTAAAAGCATATTATTCTGCTGCTCAACCGCATCTTTATAATCAGTATAAGAACCAGTAAAATACCTTGTAAAACCATCATTAGAGGTAAACGAAATCACATTAGGAACCCCTTTGAAAATATCTTTTGACAACACTACTTTATACGCTCCAATTTGCACTCTGAAAGTAATTTTACCTACCGAACTTTTTACTTCCTTTTTTGGATCTTCTTCTTTTAATTCTTCCACCTCATTGGTTTGCTCAGTTGCGGCAACCGTCTCTTCTGTAGTTTCTTCCTCTTTTGCTACTTCTTCTTTTTTCGGAACTACTGGTGTAGGAGGTGTAGGACTATAAAGAGTAACCACTCCATCTTCTACCTCTACAATCTCAGTATCGTCCATTCCTTCATTCAGTTCTAATTGGGTTTGTCGGTTTATTGCCTTATCAAAACTACCATAAGAACCAACAGAATAAACAACCATTCCGTCATCTTGCAACAAACTTTCCAAATCCTCAAAACTCAGAAATTTATTAATCACATTTGCAGGAACATCATCTCGGTATTCTCCGAGCATAACAGCAAATCGTTTTCCTTGTATTTTGGTATCTATTGAAGGTATGTCATTTACAATATTATAAGCATTTGCCTTTGCAATAAGGTATTCATTTATCGATTTAAACTCATCTTTTGAAATCTCATTTTCGTTATAAACATTAGCGTATTCTCTACTAGCAGCATTGAATTTGCTATACATACTTTTGGATTGCTCATCTGTAAGTTGCGCCCCTTTTTCGTTTACAATTGCTCCTCTTGGCGTGTTTGCTTCTTCATCAATATAATTTGGAATCCCATCTTTATCATCATCAATTGGGCAACCATTCGCATCCACTTTCACTCCTTCAGGAGTTTCCGGGCAATAATCATCAATATCTGCAATCAAATCGCCATCCGAATCTTCCACATCTAATGCTTTGAAATTCACTTCAGCATAAAAACGTTGATCGGAATATGGTCTTGCTTTTCTTGGTTTTGGGGTAAACAAATCGTAATGAACAGTAAAGGTAGTCACTAAAAAGTTATCACTTGCCCCTTCTTCCACTCCATCAATCATATCTGTGAGGGTATAATGATAACGCAAACCCATATCCAAACCTATTCTTTCAGAAACATCAAGCATTACTCCAATTCCCATTGGAATGGCTATAGCAGTTTCCGTTTTTCGGCTTTCGGTTTTGAAATTTAAAAGTTCTCCACCAATCGATAAGAATGGGGTTAGTTTTGAATTCTGAGAAATATTATTAAAACTGTATCTTAATCCCAATCCAGCAGTTTTTACATCTGAACTAAATGATGCACCATCATCACTATTTATACTCTCATCTTCATTTAAACTTCCATTTCCAATCAAAAATGTTAAATCTAAATTATCAGTAAGATTCATTTTTGCGCCAAAATGATAACCTTGATTTCCCATTAAAAAGTTCTTTTTAGGTCCTACAATATCTCCTTTAAAAAGATAAGAGCCCGTACCAAAAGAAAGCATTGGTTGGAAAGGGGCTTTTACCTTATCATCAGGATATCCATCCTGAGCAAATGAATTAACACTACATAAAATAAGGGTGGCTACAAAAAGCCTGAAAAGTGATTTCGTCATTATTCGTTTTTTTTACAGCCGTAAAAATACTAAAAAAATCAGAAAGGAATTAGATATTCTAAAAATTAGGTTTTAAAGTGTATTTATTATAGAACTCATCTATAATCGCTACTGCCTGTTTTGGACTATTAACAATGTTAATTAAATGCAAATCTTTCGGACTGATATTTTTCTCTTTGCTTAGCATGGTTTCCTTGATCCAACCTATTAGCCCTTCCCAATAAGTTTTGCCCACTAGTACAATTGGAAATTTGCCAATTTTCCCAGTTTGTATAAGTGTAATTGCTTCAAATAATTCGTCTAAAGTGCCAACTCCACCCGGTAATACGATAAATCCTTGTGCATATTTTACAAACATTACTTTTCTAACAAAGAAATAATCAAAGTTGATGAGTTTATCAGCATCAATATAAGGGTTAGCAGATTGCTCAAATGGTAATTCAATATTCAATCCAACCGATTTTCCAGCACCTCTTTTTGCTCCTTTATTTGCCGCTTCCATAATTCCAGGGCCTCCTCCAGTAATTACACCATAACCCGCTTGGGTTAATAAAAATGCAATTTCTTCTGCTTGTTTATAATATTCATTATCTGGTTTTGTTCTAGCTGAACCAAACACAGAAACACAAGGCCCTATTTTTGACATGGTATCAAACCCTTCCACAAACTCCGACATGATTTTAAATATTTGCCATGAATCGGATGTTTTTATTGCATTCCAATTTTTTTCTTTAAATGCCCTTCTAATCTTTTTTTCTTGTTTATTCATATTCTTAATTAATATATCACAAATATAATGATTTTATACCAATTCTCTTTTCAAATATTCTCCTGTAAAACTCTTCTTGCATTTTACTATTTCTTCTGGTGTTCCGTTACAAATAATCTCGCCTCCTTTTGCGCCTCCTTCTGGCCCCATATCAATGATATAATCTGCCACTTTTATCACATCCATATTGTGTTCAATAATTAATACCGTATTCCCTTTATTTACCAATTTCTGAATTACATCCAAAAAAACTTTTACATCATGGAAATGCAAACCAGTAGTTGGTTCGTCTAAAATATAAAAGGTTTTTCCTGTATTTTTTTTTGAAAGCTCTGCCGCCAATTTTATCCTTTGTGCTTCCCCACCAGAAAGTGTTGTGGAGGATTGCCCCAAAGCAATATAGCCCAAACCCACATCTTGAAGTGTTTTTATTTTTCGGTAAATAGCTGGAATGGATTTGAAAAATTCTACCGATTGGTTAATGGTCATACTTAATACATCCGCAATCGATTTTCCTTTGTATCTAATTTCCAAAGTTTCCCGATTATACCGCTTTCCATTACAAAGCTCACAATGCACCAATACATCAGGTAAGAAATTCATTTCAATGGTTTTTAATCCTGCCCCTTCACAATTTTCGCATCTTCCGCCTTTTACATTAAAGGAGTATCGCCCTACTTTATACCCTCTTATTTTTGATTCCGGCATATTGGCATATAAGTTCCTGATATGGGAAAATACGCCTGTATAAGTTGCTGGGTTTGACCTTGGCGTTCTGCCAATTGGAGACTGGTCCACCTCAATCACTTTGTCAATATTTTCTACCCCTTTTATTTTATCGTATGGCAAAGGTTTTTTTACTCCTCTATAAAAATATTTATTGAGAATGGGATAAAGTGTTTCGTTAATAAGGGTAGATTTTCCACTTCCTGAAACACCAGTAACGCAAGCAAAAACACCTAATGGGATTTTTAAATCTACCGATTTCAAGTTATGCCCTTTTGCCCCAAATAATTGTAAAGTTTTCCCATTTTCCTTTCTCCTTTTTGGGACTTCTATTTTTAGTTGTTTTTTTAAGTATCTGGCTGTTAGATTTTTATTTTTTAGAATTTTTTTTAAGCTCCCTTTTGCAACAATTTCCCCTCCATGGATTCCTGCTTCCGGACCTAAATCTACAATAAAGTCGGAAGATTCAATCATGTCCTTATCGTGCTCCACAACAATTATTGAGTTACCAATATCACGCAAGTTTTTTAAGGAACTAATCAGTTTTTGATTGTCCTTTTGATGCAAACCAATACTTGGCTCATCTAAAATATAAAGCACATTAGTTAGTTGTGCCCCTATTTGAGTAGCCAAACGAATTCGTTGGGCTTCCCCACCAGAAAGTGATTTTGAACTTCTATTTAATGAAAGATAGGAAAGACCAACATCCAAAATAAATTGCATCCTTTTCTTTAATTCCTTAATGATGTGTTTAGCAATAATCTTTTGATTATTATTTAGTTGCTGCTCAATAATATCAAGCCAAAGGGAAAAAGCAGAAATATCCATAGCGGTAAGTTGATGAATACTATATTCGCCCACCTTATAATGCATGGATTCTTTGTTTAAGCGACTCCCCTCACAGTTATCGCAAATAAAGTCTGTCATATAATTACTCGCCCATCTTTCAATCGATTTTACATAACTGAGCTTTGCTTGCTCTTTTATAAAATTAAAGATGCCATCAAAATGTAATTTGTATATTTTTGATACACCAATGCTTTTTAATTTTACAGAAAAAGTGCCCGTTTCTCCATAAAAAATAGCATGCATCCCAGCTTTACTGATTTTTGACATAGGTGTACTTAATGTAAAATTGTATTTTTTACCAATTACTTCCAATTGCTTTGTTATCCAATCCGATTTTCGGTTAGCTATTGGCGCAATTGCCCCTTGATTGATGCTTTTTCTTTTCTCTGGAATTACCTTCAGTTCATCTACTTCTTTTAAGATTCCTATTCCGTTACAATGCTTACAAGCCCCTTTTGGAGAATTAAATGAAAAAGAATTGGGTTCAGGGGTTTTGTATGCTATTCCAGTTGTAGGGCACATCAAGTCTCTACTGAAATATCGTGGAGAGTTTGTCTGCTTTTCCAGAACCATCATCACGCCATCTCCGTCTTTTAGTGCTTGCATTAAAGATGTTAGAATTCTTTTTTTATTATCCTTATTTACTTTTAATCGGTCAATTACAATTTCAATATCATGGGTTTTATAGCGGTTTAATTTTAGCCCAGGAGTTATTTCAATCATCTGCTCATCTACCCTAACTCTGATAAATCCTTTTCTTAGAATTTGTGCAAAAAGCTCCCTATAATGTCCTTTCCTGGCTTTTACAATTGGGGCTAAAATACTGATGGATTTTCCTTTAAATTCTTTTAAGATGAGTTGCAAGATTTGTTTATCCGTGTATTTTACCATTTTCTCGCCTGTTTTGTAGGAATAGGCAATTCCCACACGAGCATAAAGCAAGCGTAAATAATCGTAGATTTCAGTAATAGTGCCAACTGTCGATCTCGGGTTTTTATTGGTAGTTTTTTGTTCTATGGCAACAACCGGACTAAGACCAGTTATTTTGTCTACATCTGGGCGTTCCATATTGCCCAAAAACTGCCTGGCATAAGCATTAAAAGTTTCTAAATATCTTCTTTGTCCTTCTGCATGAATTGTATCAAAAGCAAGAGATGATTTTCCACTTCCACTTAATCCTGTAAAAACCACCAATTTGTTTCTTGGAATTTCTAAATCAATGTTTTTCAAGTTATGGACTCTTGCTCCATAAATGTTAATACTGTCTTGCTTTGTCATTTTTTATTTTTCCTGTTCAGGAGTTTCAAAATCGTCAAACATCAAAAGTGAAGGATCAGTTGGTATTTTCAAAATGTATTTTCTTCTAGATTTATCTGGTAAAGAAGTGTTTCTGAGCCAAGGATTTAATTGCTTTAAGAGTTTGTAATTTGTTCCATTTGCCGTTGCAAAATCAGCTAAATCTGAAATAGTAGCATCTATCTCAATAGTTTTGTATTTTGGCATTACATACAAATCTTTTTCCCGATAAATGAAACCATATTGTTTTGGATTTTCTAAAATTTCCTTTACTGCTATAATTCTAAAAACATATCTAGAAGTTTCAGAATTTAAATGCAAATTGTAATAATTATTGGTGCCTTGTTTTTCAATTAGTCGTGAAATACCGTTTTGTCCTTTATTATAAGATGCTGCTGCCATAGTCCAACTGCCGAATTTCTCAAAAGCCTCCCTTAAATATTCACAAGCCACTTTGGTTGATTTTTCCAGATTATATCGCTCATCAATAGCAGGATTTACTTCCAAACCATATTCTTTAGCAGTGCTTTTTAGAATTTGCCAAAAACCTGCCGCCCCAGAAGGAGAAATCACATCCTCTAACCCACTTTCAATTACTGCTAAATACTTAAAATCATCTGGTATATTATTGGCTTTTAATATTGGCTCAATTATTGGGAAAAATTTATTTGCTCTTTTCAAATACAACATGGTGTTGGACTGCCAATAAATATTTTTCAGTAATTCCTTATCCATTCTTTCCCAAATATCTTCTGATTTTAAATCTACTTTTTCCCCACAAAAATTCATATTAGCTGGCTTACTAATGGCAAAAATATTATACTTTTCATTAAATTGTTTTTGGTGTAGTTTGTCTTCCGATAATTTTTTAGTAGGATAGGAAAACAATAGAAAAAAGAAAGATAAAACTGCAAGAAAGGAAACAAATGAATTGGTGTTTTTCATTTTTTAGAAATTAGTTTTTAAATCAGAAAAGCTTGGAGAATCTTGGTCTTTATCTGACACAATAGGACTATCCCATCCCCAATCGATATTTAAATCTTTATCATTCCAAACAATTGAACCCTCTGACTCTTTATTATAAACCCCGGTACATTTATAAGTAAAAATGGTATCGTCTTCTAAAGTGATAAATCCATGGGCAAATCCTGGTGGAATCCAGAAAGAGGTCTTATTATCTCCATTTAAAACAACAGAAAAATGCTGCCCATAAGTAGCGGAATTTTTTCGGATATCTATCGCAACATCTAATGCAGCCCCACTAATAACTCTTACCAATTTTCCTTGTTCAAAAGGAGGATTTTGAAAATGTAAGCCTCTTAAAACACCTTTTTGAGAAAGCGACTGATTATCTTGTACAAAATTTAGGTTTAATCCTTCTTTTTCGAAAGCCGCTTTACTCCAGCTCTCAAAAAAATAACCCCTATCATCTGAAAATATTTTTGGCTCAATTACTAGAAGTCCTTCAATGGATGTTTTTATTATATTCATACTTATTTTTTAGAAAGTGGGCTAATATACAAATTAAGCAATTCTAAAACATTTTCCAAAATGTAAAAGTTTATATTTGCAGAAAAAAAATTATGAATAAATTTAAACTAAGCATTTTAGTAGCTGCAATTGCTCTTACCGCTTGCAATCCGAATGATGCTTTTACCCAAAAATTAGAAACTGAACTTGATAGCGTAAGTTATAGTTTAGGAGCTTTCAATGCATTACAACTTCAAGGGCAAGGGCTTGAGGATATAAATGCAGATGCAGTAAGCATGGGGATCAAACATATTTTCAATGATGATTCTCTTTTGATAACGCAAGAACAGTCCCAAAAAATACTTGAAAAATATTTTAAGACATTACAAGATAAATTGGAAGCGGAAAAATTAAGATTGCAGGACTCCATAACTGCAGTAGCACAAATTTGGGTAGATGCAAGAAAGGTGAATGAGGAAACAATAACAACTGCTAGCGGACTGCAATATGAAGTTTTAGTAAATGGTGAAGGAGAAGAAAATCCAACTGCTGAGAATCAAGTTACAGTGCATTATCACGGAAGTTTAAATGATAGTACAGTTTTTGATAGCTCAATAAACAGAGGAGAACCTGTTACATTCCCAGTAAATGGAGTGATTCCTGGTTGGACGGAAGCGCTACAATTAATGAAAGTAGGGGATAAATGGAAATTAACTATCCCTAGCACATTAGCTTATGCCGAAAAAGGAATACCTCAAGCTGGCATACCTCCAAATGCCGATTTAATTTTTATTGTTGAATTAATAAGTATTCAATAAAAGGCAATTTTTCTACAATGTTTTATTTATACATTCGCAGCATGAAAAAACTACTAATAATTTTACTTTGCTTACCGTTATTTACACAAGCCCAAAGCTGGAAAGATTTAAAAAAAGCAGCTGAAAAGGTAAATAAAGAATTGATAAAAGGAAATCCTTTTAGTGAAAAGGAAGCTGCTAATGCTTTAAAAGAAACCCTTGATAAAGGAATAAAAAAAGGAGTAAGTGTTCTCTCGATAAAAGATGGGTATTTCGCAAATCCTAAAGTAAAAATTCACTTTCCAAAAAATGCTACCAAAGTTGCTGATAAACTAAAACAATTGGGAATGCAAAAGCAAGTGGATGAAGTAGTACTAAGCATCAACAGGGCAGCAGAAGATGCAGCTATATCGGCAAAGCCAATTTTTGCGAATGCTATTAAAAAAATGAGTATTAAGGATGCTATTGGCATTGTAAAAGGAAATAAAACTGCCGGAACAGATTACTTAAATAGAAATACAAATTCAGCAGTTGTAAATGCTTTCAAGCCAATTATTAAATCTTCTTTGGACAAAGTAAATGCAACAAAGCATTGGGAAAACATAATGACTACTTATAACAAAATCCCATTTGCAGAAAAAGTAAATCCTGAATTGGAAACTTATGTAACAGAAAAAGCGATAAGTGGATTATTTTTTATGCTTGCACAACAAGAAATTGCCATAAGAGAAAATCCGAAAGAAAGAACCTCAGCCCTACTTAAAAAAGTGTTTGGCAACTAACTTTCTTGCAAAAATTCAACTAATTTTCTTGTAGCAATTCCTCTGTGACTAATTACTCCTTTTTCTGACTTTGACATTTGAGCAAAAGTTTTATCAAATCCAGAAGGCCTGAAAATAGGATCGTAACCAAAACCTTTTTCGCCCGCTTTTTCTTTTGTAATTTCTCCTTTGCATTCTCCTTCAAATAGTAATATTTTTCCATCCATAATAAGTGCTATGACTGTTCGGAATTTTGCTTTTCTATTGTTTTTGCCTTCTAACTTTTGAAGGGCTTTTTGCATATTCTCTTCCGGACTGCAGTGCACGCCAGCATAGCGCGCTGAATACACACCTGGCTCATTGTTTAATCCCTCTATTTCCAAACCAGTATCATCTGCAAAGCAGTTGTAGCCGTAATTTGTAAAAACAAATTCTGCTTTTTGCACGGCATTTCCTTCCAAAGTATTTTGCGTTTCTGGAAGCTCATTATTACAATTAATCTCTTTCAAGCTCAAAATTTGAATTTCACAGGGAAGCAAATCCTTGATTTCAGCTATTTTGTTATGATTGTTGGTAGCAAAAACAATTTTCATACAGCATAAAATTTTAGGCCGAAAATAGAGTTTTATTAGATATCTACTTCAATTAGACTAAGCATTTTTAAATAAAGGCGTAAATTTGCATTCTTTAATTTTAGTAATGAAAAATCTTTTAATTTATATTTTTACTTTTTGGAGTTTTGTCGCTTTTTCACAGCAAGGAAGAAATTGTGGAACCCAAAATCGTTTAGACTTTTTTAAGACACAACATCCTGAAAGTATCATAAACCAATCTGATTTAGAACTTCAAATACAAAAATGGATAAAAGATAATCCCAGTGTAAAAGCATCTGCCATTACCATTCCGGTGGTGGTGCATGTAGTTTACAAAAACAATGCCGAGAATATTTCAGATGCTCAAATTCAAACACAAATTGATGTGCTTAATGAAGATTTTAGAAGATTAAATCAAGATGCAAGCAATACGCCTTTCGATTTTCTGCCCTTTGCTGCTGATATGCAAATCGAATTTTGTCTGGCAAAAAGGTATTTAGGAGTTCCTACCAATGGTATAGTCCGAAAACAAACTAATCTTCCTGAAATACCTTTGTATAGCGATAGTATTTTCTTTACCCAAATGGGAGGAAGTAGTGCGTGGAACACCAATAGATATTTGAATATTTGGGTGTGTGATATTGCCGGAAATGTGATGGGATGGGCACAATTTCCCTCTGGTGGGAACAGCCAAACAGATGGCATTGTCATTGATTATGAAAGATTTGGCACAATAGGAACAGTTAGCCAACCTTATCATAAAGGGCGAACTACAACCCATGAAGTAGGGCATTGGCTGAGTTTATTTCATGTTTGGGGCGACAATAGTTGTGGAGATGATTTCGTTTCGGACACCCCTGAGCAAGAACAAGCCAATTTCGGATGTAACATCCACCCAAAACCATCTTGCACAAACAGTGGGGATATGTTTATGAATTTCATGGATTATTCGGATGACGCTTGCATGAATATTTTTACACAAGGACAAAAGCAAAGAGCAATGGCTGTGCTAAACACTTCTCGTGTTGGGCTTATCTCTTCCAATAGTTGCCAGCCTTTTATTTTGCCAAATACGGATGCTGGAATATCTGCAATAATAAACCCTAACAATTTGGATGTAGAATGTGCAAGTCCTGTTTATCCAATAGTAGTATTGAAAAATTTCAGCTCTGACACACTTTTTGTAACTACCATAAAATATAGTGTAAATGGAGGGATTCCTGAATATCAAGTTTGGAATGGAGCACTAGCCCAATACCAAACGGACATCATAAATTTGTCTGGAATCGCTGCTAGTGGCACTTCTCATACATTTAGCGCATCTACAATAAATCCTAATAACTCTACTGATATTAATTCGCAAAATGACGAGCAAATAATTGCTTTTTCTTCTCAGTACGGAAATAAAATCAATTTAAAATTGGTGACCGATAATTACGGTCATGAAACTTCATGGGAGCTATATGATGATAATTTTAGTTTGATTGATATGGAAGATTTTCTTTCTAGCAACACCCTTTACCAAAAAAATTATTGTTTAGAAGATGGCTGCTATACTTTTGTTATTTCAGATGCTTATGGAGATGGTTTTTGTTGTAATTATGGAAACGGATTCTTTACCATTAAAAAAGAAATTGACAACAGTATCTTAGCAAGCAGTTCTCCTTTTACTTTTTCTGATACTTCTCATTTTTGCATAAGCGCCTTATCCTTTAGCCAGATTAATGAAAATGAAATTAAACTCTTCCCAATTCCTACAAAAGGAATATTTTATATGAATTATCGTCAATACTCAAAGAATATTTCTAATTATGCAGAAATTTTTAACTCCCTAGGACAATTGGTTTTGAAGAAAGAGCTAAATCAAACAACAAAATTTGACTTAAGTAATCAGAAAAATGGGGTGTATTATTTGAACATTATAACTAAGAACTCTCGTATAACTAAAAAAATAATTATTCAAAATTAAGATGAAAAAATCAATAATAATAGGATTGCTACTGATAGCATTTTTTACAAAAGCACAAGAGAGAAATATTAAAAAATGTGCAACTTCCCATCTTATGGAGTATGAAATGCAGACAAATCCTCAATATAAGAACACAGTAGAGAGTTATTTTAATGGATTGGAAGAATGGTTAAAAAATAATTCAAATTCTGAAAATACAGTTATCACTATTCCTGTTGTGGTGCATGTAGTACATAAACAATCTCATAATTTAGGAATTGGAACCAATATTCCGCAAATCCAAATTGATGATGCAATAAGAATACTGAATGAAGATTATCGAAAAATGAATCCTGAATTTCCTAATCCACCAAGAAATACTTTTAATAGTTATGCTGGTGATTGTGAGTTAGAATTTTGCTTAGCCACCACTGATGAAAATGGAAACACTACAACAGGTGTAACTAGAACAATAACTAATAGCACACATAACTCAGGATTTGATGCAGATGATAATACGGATTCAAACGCAATGAAAAGAACTGCCACAGGAGGAAAGGATAATTGGAATCCGCTAAAATATTTGAATATTTGGGTGTGCAATTTAACCAATTCACAAGGTGGGCAAACTCTTGGTTATGCCTATTTACCAGGGCAACAATCGCAAGCTTGGACTGCTTGGAAAGATGGTTTGGTAGTAGATTACTCTTATTTTGGAACAGTCGGTAATGCTGCAACTGCCTCCAATAATGATGGAAGAACTCCTACTCATGAAATTGGGCATTACTTAGGGCTCAAACACCCCTTTTGCGAGCAAACAGATGCACAAGGAAATACTATTTGTTGTGATAATGATAATACTTCTGGAGGAGGTTATGTGGATGACACCCCTGCACAAAAAGATATTTATTGGGGAAGTGTAATCTCAACTACAAATAATAATACTTGTAATGACACCCAATTTTCAAATGCATTTACTTCTGATGTGCTGGATATGGACGAAAACTTTATGTCCTATGCTTTTACTACCTGGATGTTTTCTCATAAGCAAATAAATGTAATGGATTATACCATGAGTGCTTCAACAGGGCAAGGAGGAAGAGCGGCACTAAAAACATCAAATGGCTGTAATATTACAGGAGTAAATGAGATTTTACATGACAATTTAATAAGTGTATATCCTAATCCTACAAACGGCAGGATAAATTTCAAAATTACCATGAATATTAAAGTGAATAATATTAGCATACAGAATGTATTAGGAGAGGAAATAATAGTTGTTAAAAACATAGCAAACGATATTTTTTCATTAGATTTATCCTCTTTTCCAAGGGGAATTTACTTTGCTATTATTGATACGGACAAAGGAAGAAGTACCAAAAAAATTCTTTTATCAAAATAATGAAAAGCTCCTGTATTTCAGCAGAATTGCTACCAGAAAATTTGGTAAGTATTGTAGAAAAGATAGAAAATCAAAAAAGAATTTCTGATAAAGAAGCACTTTTTCTTTTTGAAAACGGCTCTGTTTCTTTGCTTGGAACTTTAGCTAACCAAATAAGAGAACGACTTCACGGAAACAAAACCTACTTCAATAAAAACATACACATTGAGCCAACCAATATTTGTGTTTTCGATTGTAAATTTTGTTCTTATTCTCGTCTGTTGAGCAAAAAAGAAGAGGCTTGGGAATATAGTGAAAAAGATATGCTTGAAATCTTGAATAATGCACCAAAAGACATCACAGAAGTGCACATTGTAGGTGGGGTGCATCCAAAAATGGGATTGGATTTTTTTGCAAATCTGATAAAAGAAATAAAAAAACTAAGGCCAGATATTCATGTTAAAGCATTTACTGCTGTGGAGCTGGAATACATTTGCAGGAAAGCAAAAGTAAGCTACAAAGAAGGATTACAAATATTGAAAAATGCAGGACAAGACAGTTTGCCTGGCGGTGGTGCAGAAATTTTTGATGAAGAAATTAGAAAAGAAATTTGTGAAGACAAATGCAGCACAGCTGAGTGGCTCGAAATCCATGAAGCGGCACATAGTTTGGGGATGCCCTCCAATGCTACTATACTTTATGGCCATATTGAAAAGCCCAAGCACATCATTAACCACATGAGCAGATTAAGAAGTTTGCAAGATAAAACAGGCGGATTTAACGCTTTTATCCCTCTAAAATTCAGAAACAAAAACAACCAAATGTCGCATCTTGAAGAAGCTTCTACTATTACGGATATGCGAATGTATGCAATCGCCAGAATTTATTTGGATAACTTCAAACATATCAAGGCCTATTGGCCCATGATTGGAAAGGAATCTGCACAAACTCTTTTAGCTTTTGGCGTAAACGATATTGATGGCACTATTGATGATACCACCAAAATCTACTCCATGGCTGGGGCAAAGGACCAAAACCCAAAAATGACCACTGAGGAAATTGTAGCTTTAATTAAACAAGTAAAACGCCAGCCTATTGAAAGAGATACGCTTTATAATACTATGAAAGATTATGTCTAATCTTCTTTCTGATGCTTAGCATATCCCCTCCACTTTTCAATTAGCAGTTGCATATCTTCTGCTAATTCGGAATCAAAATTTACTTCTTTGCCAGTTACAGGATGAGCAAATCCAAGCGATTTTGCATGTAGTGCTTGCCTTTGGCAAATTTTGAAACAATTAAGGACAAATTGTTTGTATTTGGTAAAAGTAGTTCCTTTTAAAATTTGATTTCCGCCATACTCTTCATCATTAAATAGCGGATGTCCAAGCTGTTTGAAATGCACCCTTATCTGATGAGTTCTTCCTGTTTCTAATTTGCACTCCACCAAAGTAGTATAGCCAAAACGCTCCAAAACTTTATAGTGCGTTACCGCATGTTTTCCAAAATCTCCTTCTGTGAAAACAGTCATTACTTTTCTGTTTTTTAAACTTCTACCTATATGCCCTGTAATAGTGCCTTTATCTTCTTTTACATCTCCCCATACAAGGGCTATATATTTTCTGTTGAGTTCTCTGTCGGCAAATTTTTTCGCTAAAATAGTCATGCTTTTCTCTGTTTTAGCAATCACCAAAATTCCAGAAGTATTTTTATCAATTCTATGCACTAAACCAGGACGATCTTCCTCCCCCATATTTGGCAAATTCTTGAAATGAAAAGCCAAAGCATTTACCAAAGTGCCAGAATAATTACCAAAACCTGGATGTACCACCATTCCAGCATCCTTGTTTACAATGAGGAAATCATCATCTTCATATACAATGTTTAATGGGATATCCTCTGGAATAAGTTCAAATTCCTTTTTTGGAGAAGAATATTCCACCGTTACTACATCTCCAGCTTTTACTTTATAGTTTGATTTTACCACATTACCATTAACCTTAATATTTCCCTCTGTTGCGGCTTTTTGAATTTTGGTGCGTGTTGCATGCTCAATAAAGTTTATCAGAAATTTATCTACTCGCAGAGGAGATTGTCCTTTGTCGGCTACAAACTTATAGTGCTCAAAGAGTTTGCTATTTTCCTCCATTATTGGATTACTAATTTCTTCCTGAAAATTCCTTTTTTATTCTGAATTTGCAAGAAATAAATCCCTCCCTTCAATTTATTTTTGTAAAGTTGAAAACTATTTTCATGCACCACAAATTTTCTTAATAACCTTCCGCTAATATCAAAAAGCTGGATGTGGCTTTTTACATTTCCGTTTAGTAAAATAGTAGTAAAATCAGAAAAAGGATTTGGGAATATTTTGATATCATTTTGTGTGATTACAGAATTTGTTGAGGAAATGATCGGAGTAGTTCTTAAAACTGGACGAATCATCCAAGCCCCAGGAAATTGAGAGTAATTCCATCCACCACCCACATTATAAAACATATAGTTATTAGCAGGAGAATTTCTATCCAAACCCACATTCAGCATATCATTTGTAGTTTGTTCAATGCCAACATAAAAAGTACTATCCAAGCCAATTGGAGAACTCAAATAATAGTTGTGAAATTTTACTCTATTCTCATAAATAGGATAAACCGTATCTCTATGCAATATATTTCCAGGCACTCCATTGTTATCATCCCACACCAGCAAATGAAAAGGAATATTACTCACATTATTTTGCATTGGTGCAAAGTAAATTTGGATAATGCGCAAACTATCTGCTTTATTCAAATGAAATTGATAAGCCATTTTCGCCCCTTGCACATTGATACCATAAGCAAACTCAGCAACCCCATCATCATAAGCAAAATGGGAATTGAACTTTTGAAAATGGGTGAGCGTATCATTATTTTTATTGTCGGTAGGAGTAGTTTTAATTATATTTTTGAAAAGAAAAGTAGCGCTATCGGTTGTTGTCGATTTAAAGATAGTATCACTCAAAAAAATAGGGGGTTGAACAAAGTTAAAATTTCCAATAGAAGAATCATAAACGCTTACTTGTACATTCCTGGTTGAGTTAAGGGTTCCCAAATAAGGATAGTGCTCTACAAGAGTATTATTTTCAAATACATCATACTGATAATCTACACTAAATCCGGCATTATTATTACGCAAAACAATATCCAAAGTATCCCTTAATTCGCCTGTTGTATTCTCTTTGTATTGCGCCCAAGGCATTTCTCTGTATCGCTTTAAAAGTTGCGGATTTTCATACACAAAAGACACATCATTCAGCTCCGGAATTTGCCCTGAAGAATATGCATCTACTTTTACGTAATCGATATGCCAATGGTCATAATTTCCAGAAAGTGTAGCGTAATTTCTAAAACGAAAACGAAAGCCAGCATGCAAATAATTAGCTCCGACAATGTTAAATTCCATCCTTTGAAATTC
>DUAL01000149.1 GCA_012960835.1 Flavobacteriales bacterium
AGAAAGACCCATTATAGAATTAATTGGGGCATTACAAAGTTTAGGTGTGGAAATAAAATATACAGAAAAAGATGGATTCCCTCCATTGAATATTAAAGGTAGCACTTTGAAAGGTGGAAAAATCACAATTGATGGAGCGGTTAGCTCTCAGTTTATTTCTGCTTTATTGATGATTGCTCCAATATTAAAAAATGGGATAACCCTTATAATAGAAGGTAAAATAGTTTCCAAACCCTATATTGAAATGACCTTAAATTTGATGCAAGAATTTGGCGTTTTGCATAGTTGGAATGGGAATAAAATTGAAATAAAACCTCAAAAATATGTTGCCAAAAATATTGCAGTAGAAGCGGACTGGTCAGCAGCAGCATTTTGGTTTGAGATTGCAGCCTTATCTAATAGCTGCAACATAAAACTTAATGGATTAAAACAAAACTCTATGCAAGGAGATAAAAAAGCTGTTGAGATATTTGATGATTTGGTAGTAGATTCCACATTTGAAAATGGAAAATTAATTTTAATCAAAAAAGAGAGATGGATTTCTCCTTTTAAAACATATGATTTAATTGAAACCCCTGATTTATATCAGCCTTTAAGATGCACATTATTTTCAAAAGATATAGACGGCAATTTTTCAGGGATTCAGACCTTAGAAGATAAAGAAACTGATAGAGTTTCGGCAGTAGAAACAGAACTAAAAAAACTCACTTCTTCTAAAATAATTGAAACTTATAAGGACCATAGAATGGCTATGAGTTTTGCTCCTTTATCCTTAAAATTTGGCGAAATACAAATCAATAATGCAGAAGTTGTAAGTAAATCCTATCCGAATTTCTGGAAGGATTTAGAAAAAGGAGGGTTTAAAATATTTCCTTTAACTGACTCAAACAACTAATTTCAAAAGCAACTTTTTCAGTATGCTTTTCACTATTCGGATTAAAATATATACCATCTATTCCGCAATTTTGACAGCCAATAATATCTACTTTCAAATCATCTCCAACATAAACACTTTCGCTTGATTTTGCATTTGCAGTTTCTAAAGCAAAATCAAATATTTTAGTATCTGGCTTCATCACTCCAACTTTCTCAGAAGTAATAATTGCATCAAAGTATTTTGTCAAATTGGAGTATTTTAACTTTATATGCTGCACTTTATGAAATCCGTTTGTAATAATGTGTAGTTTGTATTTTTTGCTGAGGTACTCCAACACCTCAATTGCAGAGGGAAGTAATTGATTTTTCTTGGGGCAAATGGAAATATATTGCTCCCCTATTGCTTCAGCAAGAGCAAAATCTCTTATACCAAAATCAGCAAGTGTTCTCTGAAATCTTTCTCTTCTTAAATCTATTTGAGAAATTTTTCCCGCTCTGTAAAGTTCCCATAATTTTTCATTACGTACTTTGTAAATTTGGATAAATTTATCTGCATTTGGGATTCCTTTCTCTTTTAAATGGAAGGTGGAAAATAATTCCTCTAATGTGTTATGGGAATTGGTTTCAAAATCCCAAAGTGTTCTGTCTAAATCGAAAAAGATATGTTTAATTTTCATTTAAATCTTCTCACCAAAAGCCAAATCACCTGCATCTCCAAGTCCTGGGACAATATAGGATTGTGCAGTCATTTCAGCATCTTCCTCTCCAAGCCAAAGAGTGCAATTTTGCATGGGAATATTCTCTTTTACATAATCCACTCCTTCTGCAGATGCAATAATTGCAACAATATGAATATGTTTTGGGTTTCCTTTGCTCATTATAGCTTCCATTGCTAAAATCATGGAAGAGCCACTCGCTAACATTGGATCGCACAAAATAATGGTCTCATCATCTAGGTTAGGAGAGGACATATATTCAATTTTTACTTCAAAATCACCACTCTTTTTATGTTTTCGATAAGCTGAAATAAAACAATTATCGGAACTATCAAAGTAGTTTAAAAACCCTTGATGCAAAGGCAATCCTGCTCTTAAAATGGTAGCAAGAACTGGTTTTTCTGTCATTAAACTTTCTGTTGAAATACCAAGAGGAGTAGTGATATCTTTGCTTTTATACTCCATTTCTTTGCTGATTTCATAAGCAAAAATCTCCCCAATTCTTTCAATATTTCTTCTAAAACGCATAGCATCATTTTGAATTTTTACATCTCTTATCTCTCGAATAAAGTGATTGAAAATAGAATTCTGTTTTCCTAAGTGGATTGTTTTCATTTTTTATATCTTCTCTATTAAATAATAGCATTTTTTCTCTGCCCCAAATGAAGCGTAAAATCGTGCCAAGGAAGGAATCATTGAACCTTCAAAGTCCAAAATTAAGGAATCTTTCTTAAAATTTTCAATATAAGTGTCAATTAAAAAATGGTTTGTCCCTATTTCCTTTGCAGTTTTGTTAGATGCTGAAAACAAAAAAACAGACTTTTTAAGGCAATTAGTAAAAAAGGCTGCACTTATTAGCTTTCCTTCTTTATACACCGCCAAACAATTTCCTTTTTCTTTTTGCTGTATTTTATCTAGTAATTCTAACAATGTAGAATAAGCTTTGCTGTTTAATTCTGCAACTTCTTTTCCTTTGTTTTCTTTAAATAATTGAATGAGCTCACTGCTTTCACACTTTTTTATTTGCAAATCGTGCTGTGCAGTTTTTTTCAAATTTCTTTTCACATTCTGAGAGTATTTTTTTCTAACCTCTTCAACATCATCAGAAATATCTAATTCAAAATTATCTTTTGTTTTGGCATTATCCAATTGATTATGAATTTGCAAACTCCTTATCCATACTTTTTTTGGAATAGCTTTCAAAAAAGATTTCACATCCTCTAAATCATTAACAGAAAATAACCCCAATTTTTGGGTGAACAAAGGTTGAGAAATGTAAGAAATTCCCAATTTCTTCTTTATTGGTAATGGGAAAATAGCTTTATAATCCTCTTTAATTAAAGCAGACCAATTGGGTGAAACAATATCCAAATACCAAGCGTAAGCGTAAATCAATCCATTTTGGGAATCCGCCACACAGCTATCCCATTTTCTTTTGTCAATTTCATTATTTGCATAAAGCTTAATCACGATTTTGCCACTTTAATCATTTCCTTGTAAACGCTTTCCCAGCCCTCCCATTGTTTGTAATTGCTGAAAGTATCGTTATGCCAAAGCGAAATAAAGGTACCATTTACATTTTTTACTTCTTCAATTAATGCAGAGATTTGAGTGAGGGATTGTTCAGGGGACAATTTTAGATAATACAATAGCGTAGCATCCATCACAGCAAAAGGATGAATTTTTATGGGGAGAATGGTTTCTGTGTCTAAATTATAGAAGGTATAAGCCGAGCAAATACTGGCACGAAAACCAATTGCAGAAGCAAAGCCCATAGTATAATCATCCCTTATTCCACAATCTACTAATTGATTGTAAGTTTCAGGAAGCGTGAGCTTTAAAAAATGCTGTCTGCTTTTAGTAACTTCCCTTTTTGTAATCCCTTCCAATCGCTTTATTTCTTTGGGTAATTTAGCAAAATTAGTGTTTGAGCCATAGGAAGGATGAATGCCAATTGAGGCGTAATCGGCTAGGCGTTTTATTAGAAGCTGAAACTTCCTTTTTGTAAAAGAAATATTTTTGTCGTTTAATCCATAATCGGCCAAAAGAATAAAATAAATGACTTTTAAATTATATTCTTTCTGCAATTTTAGTTGAGCATCATAAGTATCGTAAGGGTCTTTTTGTTTGCCTAAAAGGACAGCAAACCTTTGCTGAATACCATTAAAATCAAAACTGAAAAGAGAGGCAAAAAACCCAGCTAATGAGCGAACAAATCCTTTTTCCAAATAATAAAAAGCATTGTCAATATCAATAGTGGAAATGTAATTATAAGTAGGAGAAATCACCTCTAAATCAGGGTGCTTTTGTTTAATCTTTTGCATTAATGATTTTGCCCAAATATTGATTAATGGCTTTTGCAGAAAATCATGTTTGTAGGCTAAAGAATTTTCTGCTTGAAACCTCTGATGAATATCTTTTACAAAAGGTAAATATTCTTCATACCGACTTACTAAATAAAAACTTGCAGAAAAAACATCAAAACCCATACTACTATCAGATTGTGATTGAAAAAAAGCAGGGATATTATTTTGGGGACTCACATTTATATCCTGCTGATTGATTCCTTTTTCATTTAGCAATCCTATACTTTCAATGAAGATTTCATCCTCAAAACTAGTATTGGAATAATTCAATTTTGCCCCATCAAATGCTTTAAATTCATCCTCTCTCTCGGTTATCTGAAATTTAATTTGATGAATTTCATTAAAAAAAAGCTTAAAAATATACTTATGCCTGGAAGTTATTTTGGGTGTGTAGATAATGAGCATCTGTATTTGAAGTTTGAATGATTTAATTTGCGAATAAAAATAACAAAAAAAAGCTTGACCCTATTGGGCTAAGCCTTTTATTCTTTAAAAAATAATTTCCTTT
>DUAL01000150.1 GCA_012960835.1 Flavobacteriales bacterium
CATCTTAGAAAATCCAATACTGAACCTATAATTCGTATTTATGCAGAAAGTGAGGGAGAGGAGAAAGCCATTGCTTTTGCACAAAATATGATAAAGGAGATTAAAGAGTTGATATAATGAAAAAAGTATATTTAGACAATGCGGCATCTACTCCTATAGCCCCAGAGATTATTGAGATGATAAGCGAAATGATGAAAACAAATTTTGCAAACCCTTCCTCTGTGCATTCATTTGGTAGAGAATCAAAAATAATAGTGGAAAATGCCCGAAAAAGCATTGCCAATTTATTGAATACTTCACCAGGATCCATCTTTTTTACTTCAGGTGGAACAGAGGCAGATAATATGGCAATTAAGTGTGGGATAAACGATCATAAGATTGGACATGCCATCACTTCCAAAATTTCACATCATGCAGTTCTTTATCCTTTAGAAGATTTAGCGGCTGATGGGGAAATTAAACTCTCCTACATTGATATTGATGAAAATGGAGTGGTTTCTCTTTCTCACCTTAAAGAGTTGTTAGAGAATAATTCAAGAACATTTGTGTCAATTATGCATGCGAATAATGAGATTGGAACTATTCAGGATTTGAAGCAATTAGGAGAAATCTGCAAAGAATACAATGCTATTTTCCATTCTGATACTGTACAAACTATTGCCCATTTCCCTTTTAATATGCAGGAATTGAATGTTGATTTTATGGCAGCTTCTGCTCATAAATTTCACGGACCAAAAGGAGTAGGATTTGTTTATATTTCGGAAAATATTCAGATAAAACCTTTACTCAGAGGAGGAGCACAAGAAAGAAATATGCGTGCTGGAACAGAGAATGTTTATGGTATTGCAGCCCTTGCTATGGCCATGGAGATGGCTTATGAGCATTTGCAGGATGAAGTAAAATACATCAAAGGGTTAAAATCTTATATGATTGAAAAGTTTAAAACAGAAATGCCAGAAGTTCGGTTTTATGGAAAATGTACGGATATGGACAACAGTTTGTATACAGTGCTGAGCGTAAATTTCCCAGAAACAGATATTGCGGAGATGTTGCTTTTCAATTTGGATATTATGGGAATTTCTTGCAGTGGAGGCAGTGCTTGTGCTTCTGGTAGTACAAAAGGTTCGCATGTACTTTCGGCTATTATGCCAGACAGCAAACGCCCAGGGATTCGTTTTTCATTTAGTAAATACAATACCAAAGAAGACATTGATTACACCATGGAGAAGTTGAAGGAACTTTTTAGTTAATTTTCTAACGCCTTAGCGCAATGTAATAAAGCAGATAAGTCACTGCTGCCAATGCTGCAACTAGATAAGTACTTGCAGCCCATTTTAGAGCGTCTTCTGCAAAAACCACTTCTTCATCATTTGTTATATTTGATGATTTTAACCAAATAAGAGCTCGTCTACTTGCATCAAATTCTACAGGAAGTGTGATTAATGTAAATGCAGTTACAATAGCTTGTAAGATGATAAATAACAATATCAATTGGCTAAATCCTAAACCTATAAAACTACCACCAATTAATCCAATGATAAAAACGGTACCCATCATACTATTACTGAAATTTACAATTGGAACCATTTGAGAGCGCATTTCAAGCCACTGATAAGCAGTAGCGTGCTGAACAGCATGTCCGCATTCGTGTGCCGCAATAGCAGCAGCAGTTACATGCCTTCCTTGATATACATCAGGGCTAAGGTTAATAGTTTTATCCATTGGGTTGTAGTGATCAGTCAATTTGCCAGGAACAGAAACCACTTTCACATCCAAAATCCCATTATCACTTAGCATTTTTTCTGCTATTTCTTTTCCGCTTAATCCTGAAACAGTTGGAATCTGGCTATATTTTTTTACTTTGCTTTTAAGTCGGCTACTTACTATTCCTCCAATTATCATGAAGCCAATCATTATTATCCAAATCATATTTTTTAGTTTTTTGTTCTGTGCAAAATTAGGAAAAATCACTTCTCAATTACAACAATATTATATTAGTTTTGTTGTATTAAATTAGATAAATGAAAAAGCCCTTAATTTTAGTTGTAAATGATGATGGAATTTCTGCACCAGGAATTAGAAAGCTAATCTCAATCATGCATGATTTCGGTGAGGTGGTAGTAGTTGCCCCAGAAGGACCACAATCAGGGATGGGGCATGCCATTACAATAAATGCTACCCTAAGGTGCGACAAAGTAACAATTGATGATGGCGAGCAAACAGAATATGCGGTAAGTGGCACGCCTGTGGATTGTGTGAAACTAGCAGTAAATCAAATTTTGGATAGAAAGCCAAATTTGTGCGTTTCCGGAATTAATCATGGCTCCAATTCTTCTATCAATGTAATTTATTCAGGCACCATGTCGGCTGCTGTAGAAGGTGCTTTAGAGGGTATTCCATCTATTGGTTTTTCCCTTTTGGATTTTTCACATGATGCCGATTTCTCAGAGGGAGAAAAATATATTCGGAAAATCACCCAATCCGTTTTAGAGTATGGTTTGCCAGAGGGGGTTTGCCTAAATGTAAACATTCCAAAAACCAAGGAGAATAAAAAAATAAAAGGAATAAAAGTTTGCCGACAGGCAAAGGCAAATTGGGAGGAAGAATTTGATGAAAGAAAAGATCCGAATGGCAGAACTTACTATTGGCTTACGGGCAAGTTTGTAAATTATGACAAAGGAGATGATACGGATGAAAGGGCTTTGGAAAATCATTTTGTTTCCCTTGTGCCTGTACAATACGACATTACTGCACATCATGCTATTTCTATTTTAAATAATCGGTTTTAATGGATAAGCAATTTATAAAAGGGCTTTTTGTTGGGCTTATTGCGCCAATAGTTGCCTTTATAATTTATGTTGCTTTTTATTTAGAATCTGATGTAGAGGAAACCTACAATGCTTTGGTGAAAATGAATAAATTAACGCATGTAATTAGTTTGAGTGCGCTTATCAATTTATTGCTTTTTTTCATGAATATTAAAACGGATAGAGATAAGGTGGCAAATGGAATTTTATTCGCCACAATGCTATATGCCTTTTTGGTTTTGGGCTTAAAATTCTTCTAATGAAATATTACATTATTTCAGGGGAAGCTTCTGGAGATATGCATGCTGCAAATTTGGTGGCTGCAATAAAAGAGAAAGATGAAAATTCAGAAATAAGAGCTTGGGGAGGTGATAGATTACAGCAGCAAGGAGCCACAATTGTAAAGCACATCAAAGAGTTGGCCTTTATGGGTTTTTTAGAAGTAATTGTCAATCTGCCGACAATTTTAAAAAATATAAGTTTTTGCAAAAAAGATATTCTTTCTTACAATCCTGACGCACTTATATTGGTAGATTATCCTGCATTTAATTTTCGTATTGCAGTATTTGCCAAGCAAAATGGAATAAAGGTTTTTTATTATATTTCTCCTCAAATTTGGGCCTGGAAAAAAAGCAGGATAAAACAAATTAAAAAAATGGTAGATAAAATGTTTGTTATCTTACCATTTGAGAAGGACTACTATAAAGCGCATCATTTTGAAGTTGATTTTGTTGGGCATCCACTACTTGATGAAATAGAAAAGGATAATTTTTCTTTCTCTTTGCAAATAAATAAGCCAATTATTGCACTGCTTCCAGGAAGTAGAAAGCAAGAAATCAGTAAAATATTGCCGCAAATGTTAGGGGTAGTAAGTGATTTTCCAGACTATCAGTTTGTGGTGGCGACTACAAATTCTATAGAGGAAGAATTTTATAAAAACATCATTGCAAATAACAATGTGCTTTTAGCGAAAAATGAAACTTATGGACTTTTGAAAAATGCAAAAGCAGCCCTTGTTACTTCTGGCACGGCAACTTTAGAAACTGCACTTTTTAATGTGCCACAAGTAGTATGCTATAAAACCAATTCTGTTTCTTACCAAATTGCAAAGCGACTTGTTAAAACCAAATTCATATCACTTGTAAATATTGTAATGGATAAAATGGTGGTAGAAGAATTGATACAAAACGAATTAAATCCTTACAATCTCTCATCTTCTTTATCCAAAATTTTGGAAAATACCAATAGAGAAAAAATCCAAATGGATTATAATGCCTTAAAAATAAAATTAGGTGAAAAGGGCGCTTCCAATAAAGTAGCTAAATTAATTTTTCAAGATATTGTTAAATAAAAAAGCCACCTTTTTGGATGGCTTTAAATAAATTCTTTAAAATAGATCACCTAATTTTTCTATTAATAAATCGGGAGAATAATTTGCCATTCCTTTCAATTTTCCGAGCATTTGTATTGGTTGGTAGAATTGTTTCTCTCTCCCATTTAATAGTTTCAGTTTCCTCATTAAAATATATCGTATCATTCATTGGATTCCAGTGAGTACTTGTATCACCCTCACTTGATTGAAGTGTCAGATTAGAAGCATTTAAAGTAATAATTGT
>DUAL01000151.1 GCA_012960835.1 Flavobacteriales bacterium
TTTTGTCTCGGCTTTTGCAAGTAGCAGATTATGATGTAAAAGCTACTGAAAGAGGGATTGTTTTTATTGATGAGATTGATAAAATTGCTCGAAAAAGTGATAACCCTTCCATTACGCGTGATGTAAGCGGGGAAGGAGTGCAACAAGCCATGTTAAAATTACTGGAAGGCTCTATTGTGAATGTGCCACCACAAGGTGGAAGAAAACATCCTGAACAAAAAATGATTGCAGTGGATACTGCCAATATATTATTTATTTGTGGAGGTGCTTTTGATGGAATTGACCGTAAAATTGGTAGTAGATTAAATACCCAATCCATTGGCTACAAAAAATCTTCTGACGAGAGCATTGATAAAAAAGATATACTGCAATATGTTGCCCCACAAGATTTGAAAAGTTTCGGACTTATTCCAGAACTTATTGGTAGAATGCCGATTCTCACCTTTTTGAAACCACTAGATAAAAAAGTATTAAGAGCAATACTAACCGAGCCAAAAAATGCTATCATCAAGCAATACCAAAAGCTGTTTGAAATGGATGGAATTATATTATCCTTTGACAATAAAGCCCTTGATTTGATTGTAGATAAAGCAATAGAATATAAATTGGGAGCAAGGGGTTTGCGTTCTATTTGTGAAGCTATAATGTTAGATGCCATGTTTGAAATTCCTTCTCAGGATATAAAATCAGAACACTTTAATATAAGCTTAGCTTATGCACAAGATAAGTTAAAGAAAGTGTCGATAAAAAAATTGAAAGCCGCTTAGCTTAGGGAACTACCACATAGTAGATTTCCCCATTTATAGTTACTGAGAAATCGCAATTGCATCCTCCCATTCCGTAATCTATTTCCCTTGTAGAATATCCATCAGGGGTAATTTCTACTTTTCCACTAACAATGGCACATCTTTTATTGTAAGTTACTGTTGGCTTCAAGCATCCTAAGTTTACCTCCAAACTATCCGTGATTTCCACTGTGAAATCTTTATTGTTTAGTCCGTTTCCTGATGCAGTTCCAACTACTTTATAAATATCATCATAAGGATATTGAGTAGTATTTCTTCCTGTAATCCATTCTCTTGTTCTGCTTGCTGTCCAATCAATTCTACCATTTTCGGTGGTTATATTTGCATCTACTTCTACATTAAAAACCATATCGCCATCTGAATTTCTTCCTAGGTTAGTAATAGTTCTATTACCTTGCACCCAATTACTTTCATTTACATAATAATGATCGAATGTAGTAGTGATTACCGACAGAGAATCCTGATAAGGGGCAGTGTAAATCACGACTATTTTTCCTCTCCTTAACTTGCCATATTCATCTAGGCAATCTACCTCTCCAAAATCGATTATTAAGGTATCCGCATCTGAGGAATCGGAAGCCATGGATTTATAATTTGCACAAGAGGATTTGCTCAATCCGTTATCGTTAAAACCATCTTCAACTACTCTATTTATGTCGTTAAATATATTTTCTGCAAACAAATGATCTTGTGATGCTTGCGTACTTGTTTGCTCAGGAGTGTTTATAATGTCCTCATCTTTACAGGCGTAAAGTAAAGCAGTTAAAATACTCAGAGCTATTAGTGTCTTCTTCATTTTAATTTTTTTGTAAATTTAGTTAATTTTCTCAAAAGTGATAAAATCATAATCGTAACTGTGTTTTTCATCTGCTTTGTTTTCTACTTTACTTACCTCTTTCCAATCTGAATTGAGTTCAGGAAAAAAAGTATCCCCATCAAAAGAGTGATGAATTTTAGTAAGGTAAATTCTATCTACTAATTTTTGCTCTAATGCAATTTTATAAATCTGTCCACCACCAATAATGAAGGGCTCAGTATCTCTATTTTCTTGTGCAATTTGAAGGGCCGCTTCTACAGAATTCACCACGATACATCCTTCTGCTTTATAATCCGATTGCCTTGTAATAACTACATTGGTTCTGTTTGGCAATGGGCGGTATTTATGCGGAATAGATTCAAAATTCTTACGCCCCATAATTACATGATGCCCCATTGTTGTGTCTTTAAAAAACTTCATGTCCTTTGGTAAATGCCAAATAAGATCATTGTCTTTTCCAATTACTCCATTTTCGGAAACCGCTACTATTAATGAGACTTTCATTTTAACTTTTCTTTACTTTATAGACTACACCTCTTTCCTTTAAATAATCTTTTACAAAGTTAAAATGTTCTCCCAAATATTCCGGTGGAGAAATCCCAATTCTTTTATAATCTCCATTTACAACCAAATTGGCAACTGCCGTACAAGTAAATCCTGTTGTTCTGGCCATGGAAATAGTGTCATCCTTGTATCTATCTAATAAATTGTATTGGTAAATCACTTGATTTCCGTTTTCTGTTCCTTTTATAATGATGCGCATTATGGTAAAATCTTTATCTCCTTCCTTCATTTCCCAAAGTGGAAAAAGTAATTTGGTGGTTACATCAATTGGGCGAATCATTTTACCATCTACTTCAATTTCATCATAGGAGAAGAATCCACTTTCCCTTAAAACTTTCAGATATTCCACACAGCCAGGATAACGCAAAGTCTTTTCAATCATATTCGGAACATGTTTCATAGTTTTAATCAGAGTTCTCAAACCATCTGAATTCCAGCTTTCCAAAGGACCAATTTCTTCAAAATCTATAATTTCAGTATCTGACAAAGCCTCTTTTGTAATCATCTTTGAGTTTTTTACAAAACGAGCAGGACGCACATACTCCTCTATTACATCAATAGGAGAAAAAACTGCTTGATATTCGTATGGCCATTCTCTTTTTTCGGGTAGTCCGCCAACCAAACATTCATAATCATTTATTTTCATATTTAAATCATGATGTCCAAAAATGATATTTCCCATTCCAGGAGCTACCCCACAATCCATTACCGCAACAACTCCTTTTTCTTTTGCAAGTTCATCCAAACCAAAAGGGTCTTCAAGGTAAAATGAAATGTCTACAATATTTTTTTCAGCTTCAATTACATCTTTCATCATTTGGTAACCCATAAAACCAGGAACTGCACCCACTACTAAATCAAAACCTTTTATCAAATCCTGTAAAGTAGTTGCATCCGAAATATCAGTACAAATGGTGTTGATTCCGTTTAACTTATCTAAGTTATTTTGTGAAATGTCTGCTGAGGTAATGTTATGATTTTTGGCTAAATCCTTAGCCATTACACCACCAACTAAACCTGCTCCAAGTACAATTATATTAGCCATTATACAGCTACTTTAGCTTTAATATGTGGGTGGTATTCGTAATCTACTAACTCAAAATCATCAATAGTGAAATCAAAAATACTTTTAACTTCAGAATTGATTTTCATCTTAGGTAATGCTTTTGTATCTCTACTGAGTTGTAATTCTGTTTGCTCAAAATGATTGGTATAAATATGCGCATCACCTAGAGTATGAACGAAATCACCAACTTTCAAATCACAAACTTGTGCCATCATCATTGTAAGTAGGGCGTAAGATGCAATATTAAAAGGAACACCTAAAAAGATATCTGCACTTCTTTGGTAGAGTTGACAAGAGAGTTTTCCATCAGCAACATAAAATTGAAAAAAAGCATGACAAGGAGGTAAAGCCATTTGTTCAATCTCTCCTACATTCCAGGCACTTACTATAATTCTTCTGCTATCCGGATTATTTTTTAAAGCATCCACCACTTGAGTAATTTGGTCAATGTGTTTACCATCAGGCGCTGGCCAACTTCTCCATTGGTAACCGTATATATGGCCCAAGTCTCCATTTTCATCTGCCCACTGATCCCAAATACGAACCCCATTTTCTTTGAGGTATTTTATGTTTGTGTCACCTTGTAAAAACCAAAGTAATTCATGAATGATAGATTTTAGGTGTAACTTTTTGGTAGTAATACACGGAAAACCTTCTGACAAATCGAAACGCATTTGATGTCCAAAAACACTTTTAGTTCCTGTTCCTGTTCTGTCTTCTTTGAGTACGCCTTCTTGCATCACGCGTGTCATTAAATCTAAATATTGTTGCATTGATTTTTAAATTAACATTCCTACAATTACAGCTGTAAATAGTGAGGCCAGTGTCCCTGCTATTAAAGCTAATATTCCTAATTTGGATAAATCTCCTCTTCTTTTGGGAGCCAATGCACCAATTCCACCAATCTGTATTCCTATGGATGCAAAGTTGGCAAATCCACACAAAATATAAGTGGCTATTATTATTGATTTCTGTTCAAAAAACAGACCTGCTTTTTTCATTTCACCTAAGGACATATAGCCGACAAATTCGTTCAATACGGTTTTCTCTCCCAGCAGTTGTCCTACTAAAAACATATCTTCTTTACAAACTCCCATAAGCCAGGCAATAGGCGCTCCAATATAACCTAAAATCATATTAAAGGAAA
>DUAL01000152.1 GCA_012960835.1 Flavobacteriales bacterium
AAACAATTTGACTTAGCAACTTACCCTAAAGGAATCTATATGTTAGAGATTGAAATGGGTGATGGAGTGGTAAATAAGAAGTTGGTGTTGCAGTAAGATAGGTGGTGGTTAGATTATATTTTGAAGTTGTAAGTAAAAAACGAAAAGCTTAATTGTTTAAATATTAAAATCTTCTTTAATCTCTTGAAATAGAGGGGCAGTTTGTTTGCTAATAAAATTATAGCATACAATGGTTACTGTGGAGCTGCAAATTGGTTTTTTATCTAAAAAAATTACAGATAAAATATCAAAGCTTTTTGTGCCTAATCGGGATATTTTCTGACCAATAATGAGCTTTGAAGGATGATGCAACTGACTTATATAATCTATTGTAATTGAAGCCACTATTAATGATTTCTCTTTAGTATTCATGTTCCATCTTTTAAAAAACAACATTCTGGCATCTTCTATATAGCTTAAAAATGTCGCATTATTAACATGATGAAAAGCGTCTAAATCTTTAAAGCGTGTTTTAATTTCGTGTTTAAAAGTGAAATCATCTATTTGATATTTTGTATTTTTTTTCATAATTTATTTAAAAAAGTTCCTTGGATGAAGTTTTCAAAAAACCTACAAATCTATCATATCTATCGCCAACAGCACGGTAATATACATAGATATAATAGTCGTTTCGTGTTTGGTAGTGAGTGCCTTCAATAAAGGATACATCTACACGATTTGTAGTGGTATCCTTAAGCGAATAATGGTAATTATAATAGCCCTGTTTTAGATAGATACTTGCTTCATATTGCATTTTGTCGGCATTGTATTTTAATTTGTTTGCTGCTTCTAATTGCCAATTTGTAAATTCCCCAATTACATAAAGTTCTCCATAGCTGATGTGGTCTACTGGTAATGTAAAATGCACAAAAGCATAGTCCGCTTCAATAGAGGATTTCCATCCTTCTTGTGATTTGATAAGGAACTTTCCGTTTATATCTGGCTCAATGGAATAGCGGTCGAAAGGGCGTTTTCGGTCATTAAATAAATACACATGGTGGTAAGTGCTATCAAAGATAATCTCTTTTATTCGCTCAGATTGATACCTTAAACTTTTGATATCAAAATGGCGGAATTCATTATTACCCCAAAAAGTATTATCCTCCTGATAATCGTAAATCAGTTCGTTATTTTTTACAAATAGGGGCTTCAAATCAGTAATAGCATTATCCCCTCTGTTGTTTTGCTTAATGGTTACTTTTATATCAGAAAACGGATCAGCAATTGTTATGTTAGGATGTTTTATAATAAAGTCAATTTCATGTTTTGTTTTCCTATCATCCACCAATGTAGCACGCCTTACTTCAGCTTTAATGGTTAGCATAGTTTCCAAAACCATAAAGCGTTTGAAAGCAATCGTTTCACCGCCTTGCTCATAAATTTTGAATACATAATTTCCTGAAAGCAGGGGCTTTAATTCTTCTGTTGGGAAGTTAAAAGAGTAGTGGCTGTATTTTTGTAGGGTGTTAAAGGAGAACTCATAATTGGTGATAGGCTCATCTGTGAAACCATCAATATATTCTGATTGCATTAAATCGCTAGCCGTCCAATCTGACTTGCAATGGATGATGGTGAAATAATAGTCCTTTATGTCGGTATCCAAATCATCAAAGCTAATAAGTAATTGTTCAGCAGAGTTTAAATTAATAATAGGTAGTGATAATTCATCAATTGTATTATGGCACAAAACCGTTTTGATTTGCCTATTAAAAGTTTCATTTTTATAAATTATCGTTGGTTCTATAATTACTATTTCTTCCGTAAATATGCTGTCGTTTTCACTAAGATTCTTACTTATTATTTCTTTTTGACTAAAACAAGCACTAAGTAAAAATGAACCTAAAATAAGCAGCATAAAAAAGTTATAAAATCTCATTACAATTTATATTATAAAGTGGTAAATAATTGATGCAAATTTATACTTTTGCAGCCGAAAAATCTAATTTATTTTTAATGTCCAAAGAAATCAGATTAAAAAAAGGCTTAAACATCCATTTATTGGGTGATGCTGATAAAGTTTATGCTTCCACAAAACCTACTGAAAAGTATGTAGTAAAGCCAATAGATTTCCATGGCTTGATGCCAAAACTTTGCGTAAAAGTAGGCGATAAATTGAAAGCTGGAACGCCACTTTTTTACGATAAATATAACGAAAAAATAAATTTTTGCTCTCCAATAAGTGGTGCGGTTACGGATATTGTAAGAGGAGAAAAAAGGAAAATCATGGAAGTGGTAATTAAAGCTGATACTGAAATAGTATACGAGCAATTTACAACTGCTTCTGCAGATAGTTTGTCGCGTGAGCAAATAATTAAGACCATGTTAAAAGCCGGGATTTGGCCTTTTGTTCGCCAAAAACCTTACGATATTATTGCAAATCCTGCAGATATGCCAAAAGCGATTTTCATTTCTACTTTTTCTACTGCACCACTTGCCATTGATAACGATTTTGTACTTTACGGAATGGATGAACTTTTTCAAAAAGGTCTGGATTATATTGTAAAATTAAGTAGTGGTAAAACGCATTTGAATACAGATGGAAATACAAATCCGTCAAAAGTATTTTCTGCTGCAAAAGGAGTGCAAATTAACAAAGTGAGCGGACCACATCCTGCCGGGAATGTAGGGGTGCAAATCCACCAAATTGACCCTATCAATAAAGGAGATGTCGTTTGGTATCTACATCCTCAAGATGTGATTGCTATTGCTCGTTTGTTTACTGTAGGAAAATATGATGTATCCAGAATTGTGGCCCTTTGCGGATCACAAATTCAAAAACCAAGATATTACCGTAGTATTGCAGGTGCCTGCATCAGTAATCTACTTAATGAGAATACTAAAGACGGAAAAAGCAGAATAATTTCTGGGGATATCCTTTCGGGAACTCAGATAAATCCGGATGGTTGTTTGGGTTTTTACGACTCGCAACTTACGGTAGTTCCAGAAGGGGATGAAGCAGAATTTTTAGGATGGATACTTCCGGGACTTCATAAATTTTCTGCTTCTAAAACATTTCTTTCTTGGTTATTTCCTTCAAAAAAATACAATTTAGACACCAATATGCATGGAGAGGAAAGGGCTTATGTAATGACGGGAGAGTACGAAAAAGTATTACCAATGGATATTTACCCCACACACCTTATAAAAGCCATCATGATTGAAGATGTAGAATTAATGGAAAACTTAGGAATTTATGAAGTTTCACCAGAAGATTTAGCACTTTGTGAGTTTGTTTGTACATCTAAAATTGAGGTACAATCTATTATTCGCCAAGGATTGGATTTAGTAAGAAAAGAAAATAGTTAATAGATGAAACTATTCAGAAATATATTAAACACGGTAAAACCTCATTTTGAGAAAGGTGGAAAGTTAGAAAAAATGTATCCTGCTTATGATGCATTTGAAACTTTCTTATTTGTGCCAGACCATACCACAAAATTGGGCTCACATATCCGAGATGCGATAGATTTGAAAAGAACAATGATTACCGTATTAATTGCACTTATGCCTGCACTGCTATTTGGCATGTGGAATGTAGGGCAGTTGCACTTTACCGCTATTGGGGAATCCTTTACTTTAATGTCTGCTTTTACTTTTGGCGCACTGAAAATGTTACCTCTTATTGCCATATCCTATGGAGTTGGCCTTAGTATTGAATTTGCTTTTGCCATATCCAGAGGGCATTCGGTAAATGAAGGTTACCTAGTTACTGGAATGTTAATTCCTATGGTTATGCCAATTGATATACCATTATGGATGTTGGCAGTCTCGGTTGTATTTGCCGTTATTATTGGAAAGGAAGTTTTTGGTGGTACAGGTATGAATATTTTGAATCCTGCGCTTACGGCCAGAGCTTTTTTATTCTTTGCTTATCCCACTTATATGTCTGGTGATAAAGTTTGGATTCATACTGGTGAGAAGATGACTGTTGATGGCTTTTCAGGCGCTACTCCACTGGCTGATTTGGCTGCTAACATTCCAGTAGATATGAGTTTGATTAGCTCTTTCTTTAATGGAACAATTCCTGGTTCAGTTGGGGAAACTTCCACAATTGCAATATTTATTGGAGCTGCTATTTTAATTTTTACTGGTATTGGTTCATGGAGAACAATGCTATCAGTTTTTATTGGAGGATATATTATGAGCTTATTATTCAATCTTTGGGGGGTTAATGAATTAATGTTATTACCTGCACATTTACATTTAATTTTAGGTGGTTTTGCTTTTGGTGCTGTATTTATGGCAACTGATCCAGTTACTGCTGCTCAAACTAACAAAGGAAAGTACATAGTAGGATTTTTAATTGGTGTTTTTGCAATTATAATACGGGTATTTAATCCAGCATATCCTGAAGGGATGATGATGGCTATTTTGTTGTTGAATATATTTGCACCGCTTGTAGACCATTATGTCATTGCTGCTAATATTAAAAGAAGACTTAAAAGAATAAAAACATAATATGGATGTAAATAAAAATACATATACGATTGTATTTGCTGCCATTATGGTAATTATTATTGCTGCTATTCTTTCAGTTACTTCTTTAAGGTTAGAGTCATTACAAGATATAAATATAGCTTTAGAAAAAAAACAAAATATTCTCAAATCGATTGGAGTAGAAGTAAGTAGGGACAGTTCTGAGGAAGCTTACTCTATCTATATCAAAGAAGAATTTGCTTTGAATCATTTAGGAGAGAAAAAAGGAGGACTTTCTGCTCTTGGTGTAAATTTAGCTAAAGAAGTGAAGAAAAAAATAAATAATCAGAGTTTACCAGTATATATAGGTGAAATAAATAGAGAAAAGAAATATATTATTCCGCTTAGAGGTAAAGGACTCTGGGGCCCTATTTGGGGGTTTATTGCTTTGAATGATGATCTTAATATGGTATTTGGATCCTCATTTGATCATAAAAAAGAAACTCCTGGACTTGGTGCAGAAATAAATAGAGATTTTTTTAGTAATCAATTTAAAAATAAACTAATTTACGAGAATGATCTTGTAAAATTTGAAGTAAAAAAGAATGGAAAAGGTGGTCCTTATGAGGTTGATGGTATATCTGGAGGTACTATTACTTCAAATGGAGTAACAAATATGATACAAGAAAGATTAGCAAAATACTTACCTTATTTTGATAGAATAAGACCATCAAATGAAGTGGATTCAGTTTTGTTACAAATGGATTCAACAAAGGTAGAAAACGAAATTATTTTAGATTAGATTATGAGTAAAGAAGCACTATTTTCTAAGAAAAACAGAAAGCTAATAAGCGATCCGCTAAACGATAATAATCCGATTACGGTTCAAGTGTTAGGGGTTTGTTCAGCTTTGGCAATTACAGTTCAGCTAAAACCAGCTATTGTTATGGCTTTATCTGTTTTGGCTGTACTTTCAGTAGCTAATGTAATTATTTCCTTATTACGAAAGTTAATTCCTTCAAGAATTAGGATTATTGTTCAATTAATGGTTATTGCAGCTTTAGTAATTTTGGTTGATGAAGTACTTGAAGCCTATGTTTATGATGTCAGCAAAGAACTTTCCGTTTTTGTTGGCTTGATTATTACAAATTGTATTATTATGGGTAGGCTAGAGGCTTTTGGTATGGCAAATGGCCCTTGGAAATCCTTTTTAGATGGTTTAGGTAATGCTTTTGGTTATGGGTGGATACTGATTGTGGTAGCATTTTTCAGAGAGCTTTTGGGCTCTGGAACATTGTATGGCTATCCTGTTTTTGAAAAATTAGGGCTTTACAATTATGGATATGAAAATAACGGTATGATGATTCTACCACCAATGGCTCTTATAACAGTTGGTATTCTCATTTGGATTCAACGCACAAAAAACACAAAATTAATAGAATCTAAATAGAGGAAGATATGGAAGAATTAGCAAATATTTTTATCAAATCAATTTTTATTGACAATATGGTTTTTGCCTATTTTTTAGGCATGTGTTCTTATTTAGCTGTATCTAAAACAGTAAAAACATCAATAGGTTTAGGTTTTGCAGTTATATTTGTGTTAGGCATCACTGTTCCTTTAAATTATTTAATAGAAAACTATTTACTTAAAGAAGGGGGGTTATCTTGGTTAAGTGATGAGTTTATATCTATTGACTTAAGTTTTCTTTCCTTTATTATGTTTATTGCAGTAATTGCATCAATGGTACAATTAGTGGAGATGATAATAGAAAAATTTTCACCTGCTTTGTACAATTCTCTTGGTATATTTTTACCACTTATAGCAGTAAATTGTGCTATTTTAGGGGGGTCTCTTTTCATGCAAGAAAATGATTATTCCAACATAACAGAAGCTTCTGTGTATGGTATTGGTTCAGGTGTAGGTTGGTTTTTAGCAATTGTTGCGTTAGGATCAATTAGAGAGAAAATTAGATACTCTAATGTACCGCCAGCGCTAAGGGGTTTAGGGATTACTTACATCATCACTGGTTTAATGGGCATTGCCTTTATGAGTTTTATGGGAATTAAATTATAACATTACAATGATATTACTCAGTATAGAAACGACAACAATAATAAGTAGTGTAGTGGTTTTCCTTATCGTACTTTTTACTCTTTTAAGTCTTCTATTATTTGCTAAAGCAAAACTTTCTCCTTCTGGCAAAATAACGATTAAGATAAATGGAGAAAAGGAAATAGTAGTTGATGGAGGCAGTACTTTACTATCTACTTTAAGTAATGAAGGCATCTTTCTGCCATCTGCTTGTGGTGGTGGAGGTACTTGTGTGCAATGTACTTGCCAAGTTAATTCAGGTGGTGGTGGAATTTTACCAACTGAAGCTCCTCACTTTTCTCGTAAAGAAATTGCTGATAATTTTAGATTAAGTTGTCAAGTAAAGGTAAGAGAGGATATGGAAATTCATATTCCTGAAGAAATTTTTGGTATTAAAGAATGGGAAGCAGCAGTTGTATCTAATTATAATGTAGCTACATATATTAAAGAATTAATTATTGAAATACCAGAAGATATGAACTACAAAGCTGGCGGGTATCTTCAGATTAAGATCCCTAAATCTGAGATTAAATTTACAGATATGGATATAAGTGCGCACCCACAAGATCATCCTGGAGAATTAGATAAATTTGAGAAAGACTGGGAAGAAGGTGATTTTGCTATTAGAAATTTAGTAATGAAGAATGAGGAGGAAATTGTTCGTGCTTATTCAATGGCATCATATCCTGCTGAAGGGAAGAAAATCATGTTAAATGTTCGAATTGCAGCTCCACCGTGGGATAGAGATAGAAATACTTGGGCAGATATTAATCCTGGGATAGCTTCTTCTTTTATGTTTAATTGCAAGCCAGGAGATACTGTTACTATCTCTGGTCCTTATGGAGAGTTTTTTATTAATGATAGTGATGCAGAAATGTTATATATTGGCGGTGGTGCAGGTATGGCTCCAATGCGATCTCATTTATATCAATTATTTAAAACCCTTAAAACAGGTCGTAAGGTCACCTTCTTTTATGGAGGTAGGTCAAGAGCAGAGTTGTTTTATATTAAGCATTTTCGATCATTAGAGAAAGAATTTCCTAATTTCAAATTTTACTTGGTGCTATCGGATGCACAAGAAGGAGACAATTGGACTGAAATGAAAGATATGAACGACACGCAAGGGGACGGCTTTGTTGGCTTTGTGCACCAAGTGGTGATTGACCAATATTTAACAAAGCATGAAGCACCAGAAGATATTGAATTGTATTTCTGTGGGCCACCAATGATGAACCAAGCGGCACTTAAAATGGCAGACGATTGGGGAATTCCTGATGAAAATGTTAGGTTTGATGATTTTGGAGGGTAAAAGATAGATATTGGAAAAAGCAGAGAACATTAATATTGCTCGAACTTACAGGCCTTATGCTAAACAGAGGATGGGTTGGAGTAGAATTTCTTAAAAGAGCATTTGTCAATTTGATAATGCGCTGATTTGATAATTAATGGAACAATTAAACAATGTAATAATTCTCCTCTTGGGAGGGGTTGTATGTGATAAATAAAAAGGGCAAGCTACTTATATCGCACCGCTACAACCTAATACCCTTGCTACCTTCCGGTCCTGGGGGAGTTCATAGGGAGCTGGTCGTACAAGACTTGCCCTTAGGGGCGCAAAAATAAGATTATTCTTAAAAGGGCTATGGAATTTTATAAATCTATTTTTGTTTATCTTTGCCTGATTTAATTTTAAAAATTTTAAGAATGAATATTAGAAAATTTGCAATGAACTATGGGGCGGTTTTAGGACTGTGCTTAGTTGCTATTGCCTCTGTAATGTGGAGTTTTGGGGTAGATGAGAATGATTCACTACTGCCTACTATTTTAAATAATGGATTGATTATAGCTGGAATAACATATGCTATTATTCAGTTTCGAGATACTGAAACTGATGGTTTTATCTCTTATGGTGAATCCTTAAAATTAGGAACATCAGTTGCTTTTTTCTCCTCTGTAATTTTAGCTTTTTATACTTTTATTTTCATCAACTATATTGAGCCAAATACCCTAAATGAAATACTGGAAAAAGCGGAACAAGTTATTTTAGAGGGTAATCCAGAAATATCAGATGAAGAACTAGATTTAGCATTAGAGATGACAGGCAAATTTATACAACCTCACTGGATGCTAATATTAGGCGTACTTGGTGGTACTTTTATGGGTTTTATTTATTCTTTAATTATCTCCATATTTGTTAAAAAAGACAATCCAAACGAAATAGCATAATGATGAATATTAGTTTAGTAATCCCTTTATTTAATGAGGAAGAATCTTTGTCCGAATTATGCACTCAGATTGATAATGTAATGAGACAAAATAACTTTACTTATGAGGTTATTTTGATAGATGATGGAAGCAAGGATAAATCCTGGGAAGTAATAGAGAAAATTACTACTTCCAATTCCAATGTAAAAGGCATAAAATTCAGAAGAAACTATGGTAAATCAGCTGCCTTAAATGTAGGATTTTCAAAGGTGAAAGGAGAAGTAGTCATCACCATGGATGGTGATTTACAGGATAATCCTAATGAAATCCCAGAACTTTACAATATGATAGCAAAGGAGGGTTTTGATTTGGTTTCTGGCTGGAAGAAGAAAAGGTATGATCCTATTTCAAAAACTATTCCCACTAAACTATTTAATTGGGCAGCTCGCAAGGCCTCAGGTATTTATTTGCACGATTTTAATTGTGGGCTAAAAGCATACAAAAATGCAGTTGTAAAGTGCATTGAAGTGAGTGGGGAAATGCACCGCTTCATTCCGGTAATTGCTAAGTGGGCAGGTTTTTCTAATATTACCGAAAAAGTGGTGGAGCACCAAGCAAGAAAATATGGGGTTACCAAATTCGGAATGGAGCGATTTATCAATGGATTCTTGGATTTGATGACCATTACTTTCGTAAGCCGTTTTGGCAAAAAACCAATGCATTTCTTTGGAGTCTTTGGCACTTTGATGTTCTTGCTCGGGTTTGGAGTGTTTAGCTATATAGGAGGTGCTAAATTGTATGCCATGTTTGCTGATATTCCAGCTAAAAATATTGCCGAAATGTCCGGTTTTTATATCGCCCTTACTTCCATGATTATTGGTGCGCAACTTTTCCTTGCTGGCTTTATTGCCGAAATGATTTCAAGAAATTCAGCTGACAGAAATAACTATCAAATAGAAAAAGAAAGTTAGATTTTGAGTAAACGAAAAGTTATTATTATTGGCCCTGCATTTCCGTTTAGGGGTGGGATTGCTAACTTTAATAATGCTTTGGCTCAGGCTTATCATGATAGAGGAGATAATATTACGCTCTATTCTTTTACACTTCAATATCCTAGTTTTTTATTTCCAGGAACTACCCAATACGAAACTGGAGAAGCCCCAAAAAATTTAAAAATAAAGACACTTATCAATTCAGTGAATCCTTTTAATTGGATTCAAGTTGCTCGTAAAATAAATAAGGAAAATCCTGATTATATTATTATTAGATATTGGTTGCCTTTTATGGCGCCCTGCTTAGGGTCAATTGCTCGCTTATTGAATAAGAAAATCAAAATTTTAGCCATTACAGATAATGTTATCCCCCATGAAAAGAGGATGGGAGACACTATCTTTACAAAGTATTTTATAAAAAGTTGTGATGCTTTTCTTACTCTTTCTGCTTCCGTCTTGGATGACCTTTCAAAGTTTACAAAAACTACAGTTAAAAAATATATTCCACACCCAATTTATGATGTGTTTGGAGAGAAAATAGCAAAGGAAAAAGCCATAAAAAATTTAGGGCTAAATCCTGAAGATAAACACTTATTATTTTTTGGTTTTGTACGCAAATACAAAGGATTGGATTTAATGTTACAAACTATGGCAGATAATCGCATAAAAGAAATGGAAATTAAACTCATTATTGCAGGAGAATTTTATGATGATAAAAAGGAATATACTGATATGATTAATGATTTAGGAATTGCAGATAATATAATTATGAAAAGTGATTTTATTCCTGCTGATAAGGTAAAAAGTTACTTTTGTGCTTCTGATATGATTACGCAAACCTATCGTACAGCAACCCAAAGTGGCGTTACTCAAATTGCTTATTCTTTTGACAGACCAATGTTGGTTACTGATGTAGGTGGTTTGGCTGAAATTGTACCAAATAATAAGGTCGGTTATGTTACTTCTCAAAATCCAACTTCAATTGCTGATGCAATAGTTGATTTCTACACTAACAATAAAGAGGCAGAATTTACGATTAATACTGGTGCTGAAAAGAAACGCTTTTCATGGGGAAGTTTTGTTAATGGTATTGAGGATTTGATGTTGTAAAAATTATAATCATTTAACTTTTTTTCTTTCTATATTTGCCAAAAAATAATTTTATGAAGAAACTACTTTTATTTTTATTACTTATTCCTTTTTTATCTGTTAGTCAAACAGTTAATCAGGTGGATGCTAGTGGAAAAAAACAAGGAGTTTGGGTAAAGAAATATGAAAGCGGAGAAAAACGATATGAAGGAATTTTTAAGGATGATATTCCGCATGGTATTTTCAAATATTATTACAATAGTGGTGAGTTACAAGCAAGCAAAGAATTTTTTCATAAAGGTAAGGCAGCATCTACTCATTTTTATTATTTAAATGGCAAACTGAAAGCATCAGGGCTTTATGTAAATCAAAAAAAAGACAGCACTTGGAATTACTATAATGAAGATGAAATCCTTATTTTAAGCGAGCAATATAAAGCTGGTAATTTGTACGGAACGACAAAAACATTTTATGAGGAAGGAGAATTGTATGAAGTTAAAAGTTGGGAAGAAGGAGTTGAGCACGGAAAATGGCAACAATATTATAAAACAGGACAATTAATTATGAGCACGACTTACGAAAATGGAGTGTTAAATAGTAGTTATACGTATTATCATTCTAGTGGAGAAATTGACATTAAGGGCATGTATAAAAATAATGTACGAGTTGGCGAGTGGATATATTTTTCAGAAGAAGGAAAACAAGACACAATTATAAATTACAATGAGTCAAAGTAAAGGAAAAGTATTAATGGCAATGAGTGGTGGTATTGATAGTACCATGGCTTCATTATTACTGCATGAGCAAGGTTATGAAGTAATTGGTTTAACCATGAAAACATGGGATTATGAAAATTCAGGCGGAAGCAAAAAAGAAACGGGCTGTTGTAGTCTGGATTCCATAAATGATGCACGGCAATTGGCAGTGGATTGTGGTTTTCCTCATACTATTTTAGATATTCGTGAAGAATTTGGTGATTTTATCATTGATAATTTTGTGGATGAATATATTGCAGGACGCACACCAAACCCTTGTGTGCTTTGCAATACGCATATCAAATGGGAGGCACTTTTAAAAAGAGCAGATATGCTAAAATGCAAATATATTGCAACTGGGCATTATGCACAGGTTCATGAAGAAAACGGAAGGTTTGTGGTTTCCAAAGGATTGGATGAAAGTAAGGACCAATCCTATGTGCTTTGGGGGGTTACTCAGGAGTGTTTGAAGCGTACCATTTTTCCTATGGGAAAATTCCATAAAAAGGACATCAAACAAATGGCAATTGATAGAGGTTATAAATCTTTAGCTGCAAAAAGTGAGAGTTATGAAATTTGTTTTATTCCTGATAATGATTATAGAAGTTTTCTAAAAAGAAGGGTAGAAGGTTTGGAAGAAAAAGTAAAAGGTGGTCATTTTGTTTCCACTGAAGGAGAGGTTGTCGGCAGGCATGATGGTTATCCTTTTTACACTATTGGACAAAGAAAATTAGGGGTTTCATTAGGGAATAATCCTACTTATGTTGTAGGAATTAAACCAGAAACAAATACAGTGGTTGTGGGTACAAAAGAAGATTTAAAAAAGCAAGAAATGTATGTGCGAAACATCAACTATGTAAAGTATGCTGAAATTGAGGATGGTATGGAATGTTTAGTAAAAGTTCGCTACAAACACAAAGGGGAAATGGCAACTATTACAAATGAGGGAAAGAATCTGAGAGTGCTATTTCATAAAAAAGTGGAAGGCATTGCTCCTGGGCAATCGGCTGCTATTTATGAAGGAAACGATTTAATTGCTGGTGGTTTTATTATGAAAAATGAATAAGTTCCTTTTTCTACTACTATTTCCTTTTTGTGTTTTTGCTCAGCAGGATTCCATAAGCTATAAATATTGGGTTTCTTTCACGGATAAAGACAATTCTAATTTCGATTTGAATATGCCAGAGGGTTTTCTCTCGCAAAGAGCAATTGACAGGAGAGTTAATCAGGGGATTGATATAAAAATTCAAGATTTACCAATAAATAGCTGGTATGCCGATAGTATTGGTGATTTAGGCTTTGATATAATAAATCGTTCCAAATGGTTTAATGGAATTATGATTACTACTAATGATTCTACGCTTGTAAATCAGATTACTTTTCCTTTTGTAAAAAGTGTTTTCTACTTTGGGCAGTGGAACAAGAATAAATCCAATCAGAAAAAACAATCTAAGCTTGAAACTGATTTTAGCAAAGCAGATTATGGAGATGCTTATAATCAGTTAGCAATGTTAAAAGGAGAGTTTTTACATAAAAGAAATTTGAAAGGAGAGGGGAAAGTAATAGCAGTTTTAGATGCTGGTTTTAGTAAAGCAGATGAAATGGATGCATTTCAAAAACTTTTTGATGAAGGTAGGATTTTAGGGAGTTGGGATTTTGTAAGGCAAGAAGAAGGAGTTTATGAGGATCATTCCCATGGTATGATGGTTCTTTCCACAATGGGAGCAGAAAATAAAGGAGAAATAATTGGAACTTCCCCTGATGCCTGTTTTTGGCTTTTACGCACGGAAGATGGTGATACCGAGAATTTGATTGAAGAATACAATTGGCTTTGCGGGGCAGAATTTGCCGATAGTGTAGGTGCTGATATTATCAATTCTTCACTTGGTTATACCACTTTTGATGATGCTTCTCAAAACCATACTTATTCGGATATGAACGGCAGAACAACACCAGTAAGTATTGCAGCAAATCTTGCTAGCCGAAAGGGAATGATAGTGGTAAATTCTGCTGGAAATTCTGGTTCTAGTAGTTGGCATTATATTGGCGCTCCTGCTGATGCCGATAGCATACTTTCTGTAGGTGCTGTGGATGAGAATACTGATTTTGCATGGTTTTCTTCTTTCGGCCCTACTGCTGATGGTAGAGTAAAGCCTACTATTGTAGCGCAAGGCGGTAATACCATTGTTGCTACTTCTGATAATGGGACTTTGACTGGAAATGGCACTTCTTTTTCTTCTCCAATTATTGCGGGGATGACTGCTTGTCTTTGGCAAGCCCACCCTAACAGAACGAATATGGAAATTATTAATGCTATAATTTTGAGTGCGCATTTACATGAGAATCCGAATGATTCTTTAGGAAACGGTTTGCCTAACTTTGCTTTAGCTGATTTACTTTTAACAGAACCAAAAAACCAAACACAATCAGATGTGTTTGCTATTGTGCCAAACCCAATTACTGCAAATAGCCATATTTATGTTTATGCTGCCAACACTAATGCAATGAGAATGGAAGTATATAATATAAAAGGAAATAGAATTAGTAAATTTAACTTTTCTCTCACGGCCCAAACCAACAATCAAATCAATCTCTCTTTTTTAAGAAAAAATGCTGTTGGTGTTTATCTTCTGAAAATACGATTAGGAGGGCAAGAGTTTGTAGAAAAAGTAATTTTGGTAGATTAGTCTATTTTACTACAACCTTAAACATTTCTTTTTCACCAATAAACCCTTTTAGTATATCTCCTTTTTCTACTTTCCCTACTCCTGCAGGAGTTCCTGTAAAAAATAAATCTCCAATTTTTAGGGTATAGAATTTTGAGATATAGGAAATGATTTTGTCGAAAGAAAAAAGCATATCCTTACTGTTTCCTATTTGAACTTGCTCCCCATTTTTCTCTAATAAGAAAGAAATATCATTTAAATCTAATTCTGATTTATTGATAAACGATCTACTGATTTGTGCTGCTCCATCAAATCCTTTTGCTTTTTCCCAAGGAAGTCCTTTTGCTTTACATTCTTCTTGAATATCACGAGCCGTGAAGTCAATTCCTAAGCCAATTTGAGAATAATATTTGTGTGCAAATAGTTCCTCAATGTTTTTCCCAATTTTATCAATTTTAATTATTAATTCTACTTCATAATGAATCTCATTAGAAAAATCAGGAATAAAAAAAGGATGTCCTTTTGGCTGAATTGCAGTTTCTGGTTTTAAGAAAAACAAAGGTTCAGTAGGAATAGTATTTCCTAATTCCTTGGCATGATTTGCATAGTTGCGACCGATACAGATAATCTTCATCAATTAAGACTTAAACTTTTTTTTAAGTTTCATTTCATCTGCAAAATTTCGCATCACATTTTTGGTGTATAAAGGGAAATCTGCTTGGTTAATCCAAGAAAAATAACCAGGATTTTCATTCCAGATTTGTTTAAGTGTTACTCCTCTATATTTTCCGAAACTAAGGACTTCTTCACCTTTATCGTTAAATCTTACAAATCCTGCCATATCTGCAAATTTTCCTCCTCTTTGAGAAAAATCAGCAAGGAAATTTACATCATTCTCTAGCTCCTCATATTTTTCTAATTGGGAAAGTAATACTTCATAAGTAGCAGTGGTATCCGCCTCAGCTGAGTGTGCATTGGTTAAATCTTTATCACAATAAAATTTATAAGCTGCAACTAAAGTCCTTTGCTCCAGTTTATGAAAGATATTTTGAATGTCAACTGCTTTACGGTTTTCCATATCAAAATCAACTTCTGCTCTTAAAAATTCCTCAGCCAATAATGGAATATCAAATTTATTAGAATTAAATCCTGCTAAATCACAGTTGTGAATTAATTCAGAAATTTCTTTTGCAAGTTCTTTAAATGTAGGTTCATTGGCTATTTTTTCATCCGTTATTCCGTGTATTGCAGTGGTTTCTGCTGGAATTGGGATAGTAGGATTTACAAGCCATGTTTTACTTTCTTTATTTCCACTTGGGAATACTTTTAGGATAGAAATTTCTACAATTCTGTCCTTAGCCACTTGTATACCTGTGGTTTCCAAATCAAAGAAAACAATTGGTTTTTCTAATTTTAAATTCATAATGTAAAAGTAATAATAAAAAAAGAGTTCCGTAAATATATATCATGATTATCAAGATTAATAGATTGCAAAGAAACAAAAGCCCAAAGATTTACATATCTAAGTAATGTGTTGTTGCTTAAATCTATTGTGTCTAGCGACATATTTTGTACTCCAATTATTGAATCTAATTTTATATTATTTGATAGGTCAATGGAAGTAATTAAATTTCCACCGAAATTGAAAGCATCCATATTCATAAAATCCTCAATACCTGTAAAATCACTAATGTTTTGTGCAGAAACATTTAATACTGTAACAGGATAAATATTTGCCGTTAAAACAGAATCATCCAACACATTATCATAACCCAAATTAATAAGTGCTTGTTCAAAATTATCATCATTTATAAAGGTCTTTTGTTGCCCAAAACCCAAAAAAGGTAAGCAAAATAAAATAAAAAGTATTTTTTTCACCCTTCAAAACTAAAAAAATATATAATTGCTTACTTTTACATAAATTATGAAAGACAAAAAGTTTGTAAAAAAGGCAGAATATCCCGGTGGGAGTGAAGCGCTAAAAAAGTTTGTAAAAGAGAATTTGCGCTACCCACAAGAAGCAGTTTTACATAGAGTAGAGGGTAAGGTTTTTCTAAAATATGAGGTGAACGATAAAGGAAAAGTACATTCTGTTGTGGTGGTAAATGGTATTGGCTATGGCTGTGATGAGGAAGCAAAACGCATTGTGAAACTATTAAAATACCCTGGCCAAATAAATAAAGGAGTCCGTATAAATACCAAGTTCAAGATTGCTATACATTTTAATCTGCCCAAAGCTAAACCTATCCAAATAAAATATACGTATACAAAAAGCTCTTGAGCAAATAAGATTTTTTTAACTTTAAATGAATTGTTTCTTTAAAAAGGAAAAACGATTGTAAATTCGCGAAAACAAATTTTTATAATGAGAGCACTAACTATACTTACAATTTTTATTATTTCCGCTACTTGCTTTGCGCAAGATTCAAATCCTGAAATTTTACTAAAATCGGGCACATTTACGCCAAATAATGAAATTATACTTGCTGATTTTAATAAAAACAATCCTGCTGTTTTTAATAACAAATATTATCGTTTTATGCAGTTTTCTGTTTTGCCAAGTACAAAGCGAAAACAAAAAATGGAAAAACTAGGGGTTCACTTTTTGGAATACATTCCAAACAATACTTTTTTGGTTTCGCTCTCTAAAAATATTACCAAAAATAAGTTGGAATCTTTTAAGGTAAACGCACTGCTTCCTGTAAAAGCCACTCAAAAAATACATCCAAAACTTCAAAACGGAAATTGCCCAGATTGGGCAAAAGATGGCGATAATGCCATGCTGGAAGTTCTAATATATAAAGATGCTGATTTGAGTTTAGCATTTGAACAATTCAAAGTAGGGGGCTTTAATGTAAAAGAAATTAACACTTATGCGCACGCTTTTATTGTTAGCACCTCTATTTCCAATTTAGAGAAATTAGCAAACAATCCTTTTGTGCATTTTATTGCACCAATAGATCCACCATCTTATCCTGAAAACAAAAGCGGGAGAACGCTTCACCGCTCCAATGTTATCAATGCAGAATACACAAGCGGAAGACATTACAATGGAGAAGGTATCAATATCATGATGCAAGATGATGGAGAAATAGGCCCACATATCGATTACCAAGGGAGATTAGACCAAAGTGCTGTGAGTAGCAGTGGTGGAAGCCATGGCGACCATGTTGCAGGAACTATTATGGGAGCAGGTAATCTGGATCCTTATGGCAGAGGAATGGCAGATGCTGCCTTTTTGTATGTGTATTCTTCCTCCAATAACAATTATTATAGTGTTCCTGGAATTTACCAAAATAGTGATGTAATCATAACTTCTAAATCATATTCTAATGGCTGTAATGCAGGCTATACCACTTTAGCAAGAGATTTAGATGAGCAAATAAGGCAATACCCTTCTTTGATTCATATTTTTTCTGCAGGAAATGATGGCACTAGCGATTGTGGTTATGGGGCAGGAAGTAATTGGGGAAATGTAACAGGAGGACACAAACAAGCTAAAAATGTGATTGCTACTGCAAACCTCAACTCTTCTAGTGGTTTGGCAAATTCATCTAGTAGAGGACCTGCTCATGATGGCAGAATAAAACCAGATATTGGAGCAAAAGGAACTTCTGTTTATTCCACTGTTTCCACTAATGATTATGATACTTATACTGGAACATCCATGGCTTGCCCTGGAATTGCCGGGGTGATGGGGCAGTTATACCAAGCATACAAAGAACTAAATGCAGGAGTGAATCCACCTTCAGGATTAATGAAAGGAATTTTACTAAATTCTGCTGATGATTTGGGTAATTCTGGTCCTGATTTTAAATACGGTTGGGGAGAGGTAAATGCTTTGCGTGCTGTTCAAATTTTGGAAACTCAAAGTTATAATGAAGATAGTATCTCGCATTTGGGAAATAATACCCATAATATTACTATCCCTACTGGAACTGAGCAGCTAAAAGTAATGGTTTATTGGCACGATAAAGAAGCAAGTGTTAGTGCAAGTATTGCCCTTATCAATAACTTGGATATCGAATTGACTACTCCAAACGGAACCAATTATCTACCTTGGGTGTTAGACCATACTGCCAATGCAACCATTTTGAATCAGCCCGCAACAAGAGGGGTAGATGACAGAAACAATATGGAGCAAGTAACTCTAGATAATCCTGTGGCTGGGAATTATTCTCTTTCGGTTACAGGAACTTCCGTTCCTTATGGTCCGCAAACTTATTATGTAGTTTATGATATTATATCAGAGGCAGTAACGCTTACTTACCCCAATGGCGGGGAAGGATTGGTACCAGGAGAAAATGAAATGATTCGTTGGGATGCTTTTGGAAATACTAGTGCCTTTACTTTGGAATATTCCATCAATAATGGAACTAACTGGACTACTATTTCCTCTAATGTGAATTCTTCTATTCGTTATTATAACTGGACAGTTCCAAACAATTTTACTGGATATGCATTAATGCGAGTAAGCAGAGGAGCACAAAGTGATCAATCGGATGCTAATTTTACCATACTTAATATCCCTCAAAACTTTGTGGTGGATTGGACTTGCCCTGATTCTATTTACTTTTACTGGAGCCCAGTAACAGGAGCAAGTGGGTATGAAATATCCATGCTTGGCCAAAAATATATGGATTCCATCACTTCTTCTACTGGGATTTCTGCATTTTACCATAATACAACAGTTGGTCTTACTGATAGCTGGTTTAGTATTCGTGCCTATATTAGCCCAACTAAAAAGGGGAGAAGAGCAGTTGCAATAAATGAGCAACCCACAAATAGTGGATGTGTGGCACCACCTTTTGCAATAATAATGGCAAGTAGCACCAATAGTTGTTCTGGCATTATTAGTTTTACTGACCTTAGCTTAAATATGCCAAACACTTGGCTTTGGGATTTTGGAGATGGCACAACTTCTACTCAGCAAAATCCAACACATACTTATCAAAACCAAGGGGTTTATACGGTAAGTCTAACTGTTTCTAATGCTTTAGGAAGTGATTCTGTTATTCAAAACAATTATATCGCTGTGACTTATAATACTGCACCTATTGCTTATAACGACACTATTTGTGCCGATTCAAGTTCTTTCAATTTGATAAGTTTTTCCACAGGACAAATTAATTGGTTTAACGATACTACATCTGGAAATTCTATTTTTACTGGAAATGTATTTAACACCCCAATACTGAATACTGCCACTAATTATTATTTAACTGAAAATTCTCCCCCTGTTTTTGGAGGGCCGCTAGATACCAATATTGGAGGAGGGGCTTTTTATTATGGCTTAAGATATATGATATTTGATTGTTTCTCAGAGTGTAATTTAGTGTCGGCTGATGTATATGCTGATATTGCCAATACCATTACCTTTGAGTTGAGAGATAATAATGGAACTGTTTTGGATGATACTACTATTTTAGTAATAGTTGGGAAGCAAACTTTGAATTTAGATTTTGATATTCCTATTGGAACAGATTTGCAATTGGGCTTAAAGTATTCCAACTCAGGGCTTTTTAGAAATAACAATGGCGCTACTTTCCCTCAAAATATAGGAAGCTTATTATCTTTTACAGGAGCGAATATCACAAGCACTCAGGACAACTGGTATTATTATTATAACTTGCAAGTGCAAGAAAATTGCAAATCAGAATATAAGGAGATTACAGCTGTTTTGAATCCTCCACTTCCTATACCAACAATAGTTCAAAATGGAAATCAGCTTTCTACAACTAACAATCCATTATATGTTTATCAGTGGTATTTTGCTGGGGTAGCGATAAATGGTGCAAATTCTTCTAGCATTACCATTTCTCAAACTGGTGTTTATACGGTTGAGATTCATCATAATGGCTGTGATATTTTGTCTGCTAATTTTACAGCAATATATACAGGGCTAAATGAACAAATACATCAAATTGCAGTGCATCCTAATCCACTAAAAGGTATGTGCGAAATAAGTAGCGATATGCCAATGGAATCCATTTCAATTATGGATGTAAGTGGTAAATTATTATTTGAATTTTTGGGTGTAAATGCTTTCGAATTTTATTTGGACTTAAGCAAACTCAATAATGGCATATATTTTGCAAAAGTAACAACTGCTAATGCTAGCACTGAACACAAACTCATTCTTCAAAAATAAGATGCAATTTCAGAAGATACTTTTTCTTCTAGTTTTTTTAGGTTTTGGACTATTTGTAAGGGCGCAAGTAAAACCTACTATTAAAGAATTTACAATAGTTGATGAAGATACTATCATTCTTTCCAAAGTGCCAGAAGTAGAGATTTTGGCTTTTAAGGATTATGATGAAAAATTGCGCTATTACATCTTAAAAAGAAAAGTATTGAAAGTATATCCTTATGCTTTGTCGGCAAAAGTAAAACTAGAAAAAATTCAAATTGGCTTAGATTCTATTCCGAAAAGAAGGCATAAAAAACGCTACACCAAAGAGGTAGCTAAATGGATAAAAGAAGAATATACCGAGCAACTAAAAAACCTAACCATGAGTGAGGGACGGATATTGGTAAAGCTGATTTTTCGGGAAACCAAAATCACCTCTTATGAGCTAGTAAAATCATACAGAGGAAGATTCAATGCTTTTTTTTGGCAAACTTTAGCCAAGTTTTACGATAACAATTTGAAAGCTAAATACGACCCAGTAAATGATAGAGAAGACATGCTAATTGAACATATTATTCTACAAGCAAAATTGGAAGGAAGGTTGAATTAGTTTTTACTGAATTGTGCAGCAACTTTTTTATTTCTGGATCCATCAGAGTAATTATAAAAACCTTCACCTGATTTAATGCCTAATTTACCAGCAGCTACCATTTCTATTAAAAGAGGACAGGGGCTGTATTTTTTACCACCAAATCCCTCATGCATCACTTCCAAAATCGAAAGGCAGATATCTAGACCAATAAAATCAGCTAAGTGCAAGGGTCCCATAGGATGCGACATGCCTAACATCATTACCGTGTCAATTCCTTCAACAGAAGATATATTCTCATGCAAAGTATAAATGGCTTCATTAATCATTGGCATGAGTATTCTATTAGCCACAAACCCTGGAGCATCATTCACTTCAACAGGAATTTTGCCTAGAGTTTTACTCATCTCCATTATTGTAGAAGTAACCTGATCTGAAGTTGCTTTACCTCTTATTACTTCTACCAGTTTCATAATAGGAACAGGATTCATAAAGTGCATTCCAATCACTTTTTCTGCCCTATTGGTTACTGTAGCAATTTCAGTTATTGAGATGGATGAGGTATTTGAGGCTAAAATAGTATGCTCATCACACACATTATCCAATTGCCCAAAAATCTTCAGTTTCAACTCTTTATTTTCAGTAGCTGCTTCCACTACTAAATCCACTCCTTTAACCCCTTCCGATATATCAGTATAAGTTGTAATATTAGATAGCGTGCTAATCTTTTCTTTCTCTGTAATCTTCTCTTTTTTTACCATTCTATCCAGATTTTTACCGATAGTGGAAATTGCTTTTTCCAATGCATTTGCCGATATATCAACCAAGTTTACATTAAAATCTCTTTGGGCAAAAGTATGGGCTATTCCATTGCCCATGGTACCAGCTCCAATTACGGTTATGTTTTTCATTTATTAGTTGTTTGTTTTTTGTCTAATTTCTTTTCCTATCTATTTTCCTCTGCCTTGCAATACAATTAGCACTGTGTATATTAAAATTTTTAAATCTAAAGCAAAGGATATATTCTCTATATACAAAATGTCATATTTCATTCTTTCAATCATTTGTTCAATATTTTCAGCATAGCCAAATTTTACCATCCCCCAGGATGTAATTCCTGGTTTTACTTTATGTAAATGATGATAATGAGGGGCTTTTTCAGCTATCAAATTTATATAGTATTGTCTTTCAGGTCTTGGCCCTACAATTGACATTTCACCAATTAATACATTATAAAATTGTGGCAATTCATCCAGTCTTATTTTGCGCATAATTTTTCCCCAAGGTGTAATTCGCTTATCCTCATCTGAGGACAGTTGTGGCCCATTACTTTCTGCATTTTCATACATAGAACGAAACTTAATAATATTGAAACCTCTACCATGTAAACCAATTCTTTCTTGTTTGAATAGAACTTTTCCAGATGAAGAAAACTTAACCAAAAGCGCAGAAATTAAAAATAAAGGAGAAAGGATAATAATTACAAATAAAGAAACGCTTACATCAAATACTCTTTTCAAGAACCAATGCCAAGTAGGCATCAAATCGTGCTCAATTTCGATAAGGGCAGTTCCGAAAATAGTGCTCATTTTTACCTTTCCAGAAATAATATCATACATATCCGGTAGCATTTTAATATAGATATCGGTACCTTCCAATAGGTCAATAATCTCTTCAATTTTATGGTGTTCAGCACTCTCCACTGCAATAATTACATCCTCAATATTATACTCATTTATTACTTCAATAATAGCTTCTAAACTTCCTAGTTTAGGAATAAATTCACTCAGCAGATATTGCGATTTTTCTTCTACATTTACAAATCCAACAAAATTGTATCCACACGATAATTTTTGACCTTCTAATTCCTTGTACATTTCCATTGCTTTTACATTACTTCCAATTATAAGGGTATTAAAACTTATCTTTTTCTGATGGACTTTTTTTGCAGTAATAGTGGTGAGTAAAAACCTAAAAAGGGAAGTGAAAAATAAATGCGCACAAAAAAGAACAACAAAGAGACTGTAATAAGTTCGATAGTTGTCGATATAATCGTCAAGTAGAGCAACAAAAAAGATAATGACTGTGCCAACAAGCACTATGTAAAATGTTTCCGATAACTCTTTCAGTCTCGATTTTCTAAAAATGTTTTTGTAAGTACCCGTTACGCCATATAATATTATCCAAAAAATAGGGATGAGAACAATGCCAAGATAAAACTTATTGGTAAAATCAATTGCTAACTCTTCTATAAAAACCTTACGATAGCTGAAAAATAAAGTCCACGATATTACTGCCGATAAGAAATCAAAAAATAGATATTTTATGAGTTGTGTTGTTTTATTCAATTTAATATATAATTTTGAAATTATCAACATATAACTCGGCTATTTCATTACTATTAATATCTCTCCTCATAGAGATAAAAACTTTATGACTGTCTGCATTTTGAGTGTTAATTATAGCAGAGGTCAAATCAATATAAATTTTATTCCACTCTAGTTTAGGATTTATTGTAAGAATAGACTGTATAATAACAGGTGCTTGATCATAATTTGCAAAAACACCGACTTGGAAAGCTGTATTACATTTGTAATTTAATTCTACATACACAGGGGTTCCCACTTTTGGAAGCTGAATTTTTTCAGTAGCAATTTCAAAAGTTGAATGAGGAGAAGCTAAATGCACACCTCCAAAATTTCCTTCAAATAGAGTATCGTTAGCAATAAAAAAAGTAGTGTCACTATTGAGAGTAGTATCCAAAATTAGGGAAGTAGATTCAAAATCTTCAAATATAATTGAGTCAGCATTAGCATAAAAAACTTCAGGGTTTAAAACTGTTATACTGTCTTTTGTAAGTGTTATTTCTGATTTGTAATAATCATAAAAAGGATATTTTGCTCTGGTGGCTGCAATACCATTGTTTTTTATTCCTGCTTTTATACTTATATTTTGTTTACCACTGAGTAGCACAGGAAATGTGGTAGGTAAGGGATAACATCCTTGCAAATTATTGTTAAAATAAACCCAGGCATCCGTTATCTTATGCGAATTACTTCCTACACCACTTTGGATAGAGTCTACCTTAATTGAAGGGATGCTTATATAAGAAGGAACCCCATCATTGATATCTGCTTTTTTACAGCTTTGAAAAAGAAAAATACCAAAAAGAAAGAGAAAGATAATATGCTTCATAGTGGTTTTATGCTTTATCAAACGAATGTATTTTTTGTTTATTGTTTTTCGACTTGTTCAGAAATCTGCTGAGCTACATAAAGGGCTTTATAGGCATCTTCAATCGTTACTATTGTGTCGGTATTATTTGCAATGGCATGGTAAAAGGAAGTGAGCTCATCCTTTATGGCATTATTATCAGTAGTTTTTGGGCTTTCAAATTCTATTTGCTTTTTTGTTTTTCCCTCTCCAGGATCAATAATCAAAGCAAAAGGATCATCTGTAATTTGAGCATCTTTCATTCTGATAAGTTCCGCCTTTTTTTCTAAAAAATCAATCGATATGTATGCGTCCTTCTGAAAAATTCTTGTTTTACGCATACTCTTAAAAGAGATTCTACTTGCTGTTAGATTTGCTACACATCCATTTTCAAATTCTATTCTGGCATTGGCAATATCAGGCGTATCACTAATAATAGAAACACCACTTGCATGAATGCTTTTTATTTTTGAGTCAACTATTTTCAAAATTATATCAATATCATGAATCATCAAATCATGCACCACAGGAACATCCGTGCCTCTTGGATTGAATTCTGCCAATCGGTGGGCTTCAATAAACATGGGGTTATTGCAGTCTTTCTGAATTGCGGTGAAAGCAGGGTTGAACCTTTCCACATGCCCGATCTGCACTTTTAAATTCTTTCCTTTTGTTAAACGGACTAATGCTTGGGCTTGCTCTGTTGTTGCTGTAATGGGTTTTTCTACAAATAAATGTTTGCCTTTTTCTATTGCCATTTTTGCATACTCAAAATGAAATTTAGTTGGAGTAACTACATCAATGGCATCACATTTATCTATCAATTCTTTTGCTGAACCAAATGAAGAGATTCCAAATTCTGTTGTTATTTTTTTGGAGTTTTCATCATTCGAATCATAAAAACCAACAACTTCAAACTCCTTTATTTCTTTTAACAAACGAATGTGTATTTTTCCTAAATGTCCAGCACCAATTACGCCAATTTTTATCATTCTTTTGTAATGTATTTTTCTGGCGAAAATAAAGTTTTTTAATCGAATAACAATTTAAGGAGAGAATTATAATGCAAGACACATTCAAACATCAGGGGCTAAGGAAAAAACTGATAGAAACCATTAGTCAAAAAGGAATAAAACAGCAGAAAGTGCTAGTAGCAATTGGCAAAATTCCAAGGCATCTTTTTATGGATAATGCATTTATTGGTTTTGCTTATGAGGATAATGCTTTTCCGATAGGGGCTGGGCAAACTATCTCACAACCATTTACGGTTGCTACACAAACCGAACTTTTAGATGTAAAACAACATGATAAAATATTAGAAATAGGAACTGGCTCTGGCTATCAAGCAGCAGTTTTGGTATCAATGGAAGGGGTGGTTTATACCATTGAAAGACAAAAGGAACTTTATCAAAAAACAAAAGAGTTTTTGCCTAAAATTGGCTACAACTGCAAGTTTTTTTATGGAGATGGCTATAAAGGATTAGCTACTTTAGCTCCATTCGACAAGATAATTATTACTTGTGGAGCTTCTGAAATACCAAATGCATTAATTAATCAGTTAAAAATTGGAGGGAAATTGGTTGCTCCAATAGGAAGTGGAAACATACAAGAAATGAAACTATTAGAAAAAATTTCAGATACAGAGAATAGAATTACTACTCATGGAAAATTTTCATTTGTGCCTATGCTGAGCAATAAAAACTAATCTAATATTCCTTTAATTATCTCACATCCCTCAATTATTTCTTCCTCTGAAATAGTTAAAGGTGGAGTTATTCGGATTGCTGTTTTGGTAAATAGGAAGTAGAATAAAATCAATCCGTTTTCTAAAGATTGTTCCACTACTTTTCGTGCTATTTCTTCCTCTCCAAATTCCACCGCTAATATTAATCCTTCTCCTCTTATTTCTTTAATTTTTGGATGATTTAAATGCGTTCTAAATAGTTGTTCTTTTTGTTCTACTTCCTTCATAATATTGGTAGTAAGTAAATGTTGTAAGCAAGCCAAGCTAGTTGCACAATTTATAGGATGCCCGCCAAAGGTAGTAATGTGCCCTAATTTGGGTTCAAAAGTGAGTAGGTTCATCAATTTCCAAGAGGAGACAAATGCGCCAATAGGCATTCCTGCTCCCATTCCTTTAGCAATACACA
>DUAL01000153.1 GCA_012960835.1 Flavobacteriales bacterium
ATCCGCTTTCTGCAGGAACAACATACAAATCGGAGATTCTAATTTCTGACCCTAATAATGGTTTTACTTCTTTGCAGAATTCAAGCCCCACTTTTGGATACGATTCCTTGATGAATCAGTATTATCCGCACAATGCTTATTTGTGCAAGGAGCAAGTGCATACCTTTAATTTTAATGCCAAAGATCCGGATGGAGATTCTTTGGCTTATTCTTTGGCTACTCCACTTGATTGCCATGCTTTTAACTGGCCAGCAGGCCCTGTTACAAAAGCCGCTCCTTACGATACTATTAGTTGGGCAAGCAGTTACAATACCAATAATCCTTTGGGGATAGGAAGTTATATGTATATTGATGCCGTTACTGGGGACCTTACATCCTACGCTTCAACCATTGGAGTTTATGTTTTTTCAGTTCGAATTGAAGAATGGAGAGAGTTAAATGGTGTTTGGGGGAAAATTGGAGAAGTGGTTCAAGATATTCAGTATGAAACCATTGATTGCGAACTGAACAATGCGCCCACTATTACCATTGATGAGCATTTGGAAGATGGCATTTTTATCGATTCTAATTATAGTATGCTAATACAATTACCCTATTATGACACTCTCCAACTTTCCTATGATGCTTTTATTGAAAGGGAAATGTGCCTAAAAATTGCAGCCAGAGATTTGGATTCTAATGTGAATATTTTTCAGCAAATACTCAAAGATTCTGTGTCGGTTTATTGTGAATTAAGTTTATTTAATAACGGATTGGATAGCACATCCAACAATGCCACTTTTTTCAATGACAGTGCCCTTTCCAATGTAAACTCCAATTTCTGCTGGACTCCACTTTGTCAGGATATGAGTGGTAGTCCGTACTATGTCTATTTTTATTCCAAAGATATTTCTTGCTTTGCCTATCATACCTCCATTTTGGAAGTGGAAATAAACCTTAAAATGCCAACTAATTATCCGCCCAGTATAACAGAAATGACGGATAATGCTGCACTATTGGATTCTGCATATACCGATACAATCAAACTAAAATACACAGTAGAAGTTGGTAAAAAAATCTGCTATCCAATAAGTGCGAAAGATGAAGATATTTATAATAGTGTCTCAGATTACTTATCGCTTCAAATACAATCTTTCAAGAATGAAGAGGATGTAAATGTACAGCAATATGATTTTGTTGGAGATGAGAATTTCTCTCTTGCAATATCCGATTTATGCTGGAAGCCAACTTGCATTGATATGGAATATTCTCCCTTTACTGCTACTTTTATAAGCCGTGATGATGCTTGCATTAGCGATACAGCAGTTTTGCAAATTGAGTTTGAAATTATCGAACCAACTACTTTTGAAATTGATTCGGTAATTCCTAATGTATTTTCTCCAAATAGTAATGGAATAAATGATTATTTTGAAATTCCTGATGTTGAACTCAATTACTGCTTTGATACAGATTTTAGCATTAAAATATTTACGCGTTGGGGCAAAAAAGTGTTTGAGGATAATAAAGTGAATTTTCGGTGGGATGGTACGACAAGAGGTGGTTCATTATGTGCTGATGGCGTATATTTTTACAATATAGAAAGTCCTTTGCCTGTAGCACCAAAAAAAGGAACAATTACCATAATCAGATAAATTGCTTTTTTATAGATTCGCAAAGCTAAAAAATGAACGAAAAAACAATCATAGAAAATATACAAAAGGGCGATACAATTGCTCTGAGCAAAGCCATTACTCTGTGCGAAATCACCTTAGAGAGTGAGCAACAAATAGCACAAGATATACTTTCATCCCTTTCCACAGAAACTGGAAATTCCATCCGAATAGGTGTAACGGGTGTTCCCGGTGTTGGAAAAAGCACTTTTATTAATAGCTTTGGGAAAATGCTAACAAGCAAAGGAAAAAAAGTAGCCGTATTAGCCATTGACCCAACAAGTGAGAAAACACAAGGAAGTATTTTAGGAGATAAAAGTAGAATGGACGAATTGGCTACCGACAAAAACGCCTTTATTCGCCCCTCTCCTTCTGCTGGAACTTTGGGCGGAGTAGCGAATAAAACGCGTGAAAATATCATTTTGTGTGAGGCAGCTGGTTTTGATGTTATCCTTATTGAAACCGTTGGTGTTGGGCAAAGTGAAACTACAGTTAGTAATTTGGTAGATTTCTTTTTACTGTTGATGCTCTCAGGAGCAGGTGATGAACTGCAAGGTATTAAAAGAGGAATTATGGAAATGGCAGATGTCATTTTAATAAATAAAGCAGATGGCGATAATGTGCAAAAGGCCAAAAATGCCATGTTGCAATACAAAAGTGCTTTACATCTATTTCCAGCAAATGCAAATGGATGGAAAGTGGAAGTTAGTACTTGCTCTGGCTTAGAAAAAATTGGTTTGGGAGAAGTTTGGGAAACAATTGAAAAACACAACTCTCAAATGAAAGAAAATAGCTGTTTTTCTAAATACAGAAAAGCGCAAAACATCTATTGGCTACACAGCCAAATAAAAGAGGAGTTAGGAAATAAAAAATATTCTCAGCTGAGAACGAATGGTGAATTAAAGAAGTTAGAAAAGAAACTCCTTAATAAAGAAGCAACTATTTATCAGTTGTTGGAAGATTTGAATCTGTAACAGTAATTTGCCCAAAACCAATCACTAGCAAAGTAATATGATGAGTAGTTTTTTCATTTTAATAAAACAAATGAAGCTTTTCTTTCTTTCGCCATTTGGCCTGGCTGCTATATTCCACAAAATAAATTAGCACATCAGCTTGGCTAGCATATGCTGTAAAAAATATTTTCTTATCAGCCTGTGAGGCGTATTCTACAAAAAACCATTTACCATCATTCTTTCCTGCTTGTGAGGAATACTCCACCTTAAATACACTCAAATCTGCCTGGCTTTCATAGTCCACTACAAATACTTTAATATCTGCTTGGCTAGCATATTCTGCAGAGAATACTTTTTGTGCAGAAATATTTGTTACAATAAAAAAAGTTGCTATGGTTAAGAAGAATTTCATTTTGTAAATATAGAAAAAATCTGCAATTAAAAACTAACAACTAAAAACAAGCAACTAAAAACTAATCTTATCTTTGCCTGCTGAAAAATACATCAAGATGAAAGAAGTTTCAGAAAGGTTAAATCGCCTAGCCGAATCGGCAACCCTAGCTATGGCTAGAATGAGCCGAGAGCTAAAAGCAGAAGGTTATGATATTATTGCATTAAGTTTGGGTGAGCCCGATTTTGATACTCCAGATTTCATTAAAGAATCGGCAAAAAAAGCAATTGACAATAATTTTTCTCACTACACTCCTGTTCCAGGTTTGTTAGAATTGCGTGAGGCAATCTGTGCAAAATTCAAAAGAGATAATAATCTAGATTTCACAGTAGACCAAATTGTATGCTCAACTGGGGCCAAGCAATCCCTTGCCAATTTGTGTTTGAGTTTGCTAAACCCAGGAGATCAGGTGCTTTTACCTTGTCCTTTTTGGGTAAGTTATACTGAAATTATCAAATTAGCAGAGGGTATTCCTGTAGAAATTCCTTCTACCATAGCTACTGATTTTAAGGTAACTGCTGAGGAGTTGGAAGCTGCCATAACGCCAAAAACAAAACTCTTGATGTTCAGTTCACCTTGCAACCCAAGCGGAACAGTTTATACTAAAGATGAACTTACTTCTATTGCAAAAATGCTGGAAAAATATCCTGATATTTATATTATTTCTGATGAGATATATGAGCACATCAATTTTACAGATGCGCATTTTAGTATTGGTACAATTCCCTCTATGAAAGAGAGAACGATAACAGTAAATGGCGTTTCCAAAGGTTTCGCTATGACGGGTTGGAGAGTAGGTTTTATGGGTGCTCCTTTGTGGATTGCAAAGGCCTGTAATAAAGTACAAGGACAAATCACTTCTGCTACCTGTACCATTGCCCAGAAAGCTACAGAAACGGCAATGGTGGCTGAGCCAAAATCTGTAACGACTGATATGAAAAATACCTTCTTAAAAAGAAGAGATATATTACTTGAAAAGCTGAATGAAATTCCAGGAATAAAATGCAATATTCCCAAAGGTGCTTTTTATATTTTCCCGGATGTATCTTATTATTTCGGAAAAAACGATGGTGAAGAAACTATAGAAAATGCCAATGATTTATGCATGTATTTGCTCAACAAAGCACATGTAGCATTGGTCTCTGGAGATGCTTTTGGTAATCCTGAGTGCATTAGAATTTCCTATGCTGCATCTGATGAAAAATTGACTGAAGCAGTCAAGAGAATGAAAGAAAAATTAGCCCAGCTAAAATGAAAAAAGAGGAAATAATAGGGCTTTTTGACTCTTTTAATAATATGAAAGTATTGATTGTTGGAGATGCCATGATTG
>DUAL01000154.1 GCA_012960835.1 Flavobacteriales bacterium
TGAAGACAATAGTTTAGTGTATATGTCCAGACAAGCTGTTCCAGGTTTTAAAGATAAAAGTCAAGCACCTAGTCAATATTACAAACAAGTATGTATTTATGCCTTTACAGCAGATGAACTAAAAAGTTATGCTGATTATGGTAGAAAGAGTACTTTGGAAGCATCAGAAGATATTGAAATTATTCGTTTCTTAGAGTGGGGTAAAAAAATTAGAATGGTAGAAACAAATCCGGGCAGTTTAGCGGTCGATGTTCAGGAAGATATTGCCAAAGTGGAGAGAGAGATGATTAATCAAAAAAAATTAAAATTAAAATGAAATATATAAAATTTGAATCAGTAAATAGAAAGGTCGATGATGCATTAAAGATATACAGGCAGAGAATAAAAAAATTTCATAATGATTTCATAATTAGATCGTGTCCAATATTCGGGAATTCAAAATTGGCTGATGATTCTAAATGCTAGTAGTTATATGAGAGTAAATTTGAAGAAAGCGTAGCAGGCGACAAACATAAATAGTTAGATATTTATGCTATTGAAATAAAAAATAAAGAGGCAGAATGTCTAAAATAGATTTAACTCAATATCAAACGCTAATTTTTGACTGTGACGGTGTCATTCTTAATTCCAATAAGATTAAGACACAAGCATTTTATGATGTTGCTAAAGATTATGGTCACAAACCTGCGCAGATATTAAAAGATTATCATATCCAAAACGGTGGCATTTCACGTTATAAAAAATTTGAATATTTACTCACAAACATCTTACAAAAACCAATCGAAACACAAGAGCTCAACAAGCTTCTATCTAACTTCTCCAAAGAGATAAAAAAAGAACTGCTAATCTGTGAGGTGGCTAAAAATATCAAAGAACTTAGGGATAAAACTAGAAACACAAAATGGTTGATTGTTTCTGGAGGTGATCAAGATGAACTAAGAGAGGTATTCGAACAAAGAGGATTAGGTGGTTATTTTGATGGTGGCATATTTGGAAGTCCAGATGATAAAGATACAATCTTAAAACGTGAAAAAAATAAGGAAAATATCACAGGTAAGAGTTTGTTCATAGGGGATAGTATGTACGATTATCAAGTTTCCATAGCTTTAGATATGGATTTTATATTTTTAACAGCGTGGACAGATTTTTACAAATGGGAGGATTATTTTAAAGGAAAATATATTCAATCTTTTAAGAGTCTACCGGAATTAATAAGCTTATAGTGATTCTTGAACTTTATCATATTATTTGATTAATAAAGGCTTGTTACTTTATTCAAGTTTTATATATTGCTATAATGATAAGGTTATTTTTTCTTACTTAAACGACTTAAATGATTAAAATCAATTTTATTATTGCTGCTTATAATGAAGAAGATAGAATTGAAGGCGTCATAAATTCTATAAAAAAATTTGCAGATCAAATTGTAATACTTGATCCAGGCAGCTCTGATAGAACTGTAGAGTTTGCAACAAAATCTTATCCTATCCAAGTGTGTCTCGTGGAGAAAGACATGTTTAATATTGAGAGTCGGATAAGCTCAGCACTTAAAATAATAAAAAGCCACTCAACAAGTGAATGGATTTTTATGATGAATTGTGGTGAAAAGTTTACAGATGAATTGGGAGTAAAATTGTTGAGTGTGATTAATTCAGAGTTAGACCTTTACGGGGTTTCTATTTATCGACAAAGTTATACTTTTGGCATCAAAACCCATAACCAAAAATTATTCTATATTTTTAGAAGTTTCTTTAAAACTAACAACAACTATAGGTTGTTAAAATATTCAGCCTGGGATATTGAAAAATCTCGTATGCATGCAGAATTTCCTATTGCCTCAGATTATTTAAGTAGTACAATTTGGTTACGACCTTTTGATAATCTTTCGTTAAAGCATTATCGTTTTGGAAGTCTTAGTGATTTTGAAAAAAAGCATTCTTTATACTCTACTAATGAGGCTAACGATTTGTATATGAAAGGAAGGAAAACTAATGTTTTACGGATGTGTATTAAGCCGCTGTTGGTCTTTATTTATTTTTCCCCTTCTATTTTTGTCTCTCGTAAAGCATTTATTGTTGGGATGTACCATGTTTTCTATAAATTTCAAGTAGAGGCAAAGCTTTATATGATGAGCAAAAAGATTACGAATAGAGTTGTTGATTAATAAGGTGTTTACCCTGAAGGTTTCCTTAATTACAGTTTGTTATAACAATATTGATACGATTAAAGATTGTCTTTCCTCTGTCAAAAGTCAAACTTATCATAATATAGAGCATATTGTGATTGATGGTCTAAGTGATGATGGTACTATTGAGTTTCTTCAATCTTGTCAAGATCAATTAACAACACTAGAAAGTGGCCATGATGATGGTATATACGACGCTTTAAATAAAGGATTGAGTCATGTTACTGGCGATATTGTTGGTATTGTGCATGCAGATGATTTACTTGTTGATGAATTTTCAATTGAAAGCATTGTAGATTGCTTTGAAAATCATCCAGAGGCTGATATTGTAATTGCTAACGCTAATTTTTTTGATTCAACTAAGAATAAAAAAATTATTCGCATTTATAGGTCGTCAAATTTTAAGCCTTGGATGATGCGCTTTGGCTTTATGCCAGCACATACTGCCACATTTATTAGAAAATCAATCTTTGATCGATATGGTAAATATAAAACAAATTATATTAGTGCAGGAGATTTCGACCTATTTGTTCGTCTGTTATTAATTCATAGAGTTCCATATTTTTTATTCTAGCATGGGCACGGGAGGAATGAGCACTTCTGGGCTTTCTAGTTATTGGCGTACATCGATAGAGATTTTGAGAGCCTTAAGAGAGAATGGTATTAGTTCAAACTGGGTATTTATTTTATTTCGATTGCCTATAAAGGCGTCTAAGCGTATGCTTTATCTAATCTCTAAGAAATTAAGTTAGAGTAAGTTCGTTTATATTAAATAATTAAGCACAAAGAGAGTGATTAGTAAAAATCAACCAATTAAAGATAGTATTTTTGTGACGGGAGGCACTGGGTTTATTGGGCAGCACCTAATTAAAAAATTGCATAGTAATGTTAGACTACTCTCTCGGAGAATACACCCTAAATACGATACGGTTGTTTGTGATTTAAGTCATGATTCAATTCCTGATGATGTGTTGGATGGAGTTGATACTGTGGTACATCTTGCTGGATTTGCACATGATATGCGCGATGCGAATAAGTGTAGAAAACTGTATCAAAAGATAAATGTGGAGGCTACAGTTCAATTGGCCAAGCTTGCGGTTAAATCTGGTGTTAGTAGATTTGTGTTTTTGAGTAGTGTAAAAGCAGGCGGAAACTCATTTTCCAGTGACTGTTTAACTGAAGATTGTCAAAGATGCCCAGAAGGAGTTTATGGAGAAACAAAACGAGAGGCTGAAATAGAGCTGTTAAAGATTGGAAAAGAATCGAGTATGCGTGTGTCAATTATTCGTTCATCTCTGGTTTACGGACCAAATGTTAAGGGTAATTTAGAGAAGATGTTTTTAGGTATCAAAAGAGGTTGGTTTCCACCATTGCCAGAAACTAAAAATAAAAAGTCATTGATTCATGTAGATGATTTAGTTAAGGCAATCTTACTTGTTACATATGATAGTCGTGCAAATGGTGAGATATTTATAGCGACCGATGGCAGGATATACTCTTCTCGTGAAATTTACACCACACTATGCAATATTGCTGAAAGACCTGTTCCAAATTGGAGTGTGCCGAAAATTTTGTTCAAAATAGCTAGTTTATTAAGTCCTCGTATTAAATATAAAGTTGACAAGTTATTAGGCGATGAGTGTTATTCCTCTGAAAAATTAGAAGCCTTGGGTTTTAGGGCGGATAAGACTTTAAAGGAGATGAATGAAACGGATTTTTGATTTATTACTGAGTATTTTTACATGTGTATTATTAGTCATCCCCATGTTATTAATTGCTATCTATGTTTGTTTATCATCTAAAGGCCCCGTATTGTATTGGTCTGATAGAATTGGTAAAAATAATGTTATTTTTAGAATGCCAAAATTTAGAACAATGTTAATAGATACCCCCGTTGTAGCAACCCATTTATTAGATGATCCAGATTCTTGTTTATCTCCTATTGGTGGTTTTTTGCGTCGAACTAGTCTGGACGAGTTGCCACAACTAATTTCAGTATTAAAAGGAGATATGAGTTTTGTAGGGCCACGACCAGCACTCTTTAATCAAGATGATTTGATTATGTTACGTAAAGAAAAAAGTGTGGACAAATTATTGCCCGGTATTACAGGCTGGGCGCAGATTAATGGTAGAGATGTGTTATCAATCCCTGACAAAGTTGCATTGGATGTAGAATATGTGTGGCGA
>DUAL01000155.1:0-1246 GCA_012960835.1 Flavobacteriales bacterium
ACGCTATCGTTTTCGTTATGGAGTTGTACATTGATTGTATATAAAGAATCAATATCAGCAAGGTAGCGAATGGAGATGCTTCTTAGGATTTCCATTTTTTCTTTGGCTATTTTCAAATCCTCTTTTGTTCTTATTAAATTTCTAATTTCAGAAATTTGCGATCGAATAGTAGAATCCCTTTCCCCCAACTGTATATTAAGGTCTCCATATTGGTCGAGCAGATTATCGTGTTCATCAATAAGGTCGTCCAAATCATCACGCAAAGCATTTTTTTCTTCAATAAATTGCATTTTAATAGCTTGCTGTTTCTTTATTTTTTTCTCTTGTAAAAACAAAAAAACGACTAAGCCCACTACAATAATTAGTAGAATATAAAGCCCTTTTCTTTTTGGCTTTTTCTCTGGAATATCACTTTGTCCCATCAATTATTTCTTTTTCTTTTTTGGTTTTTTCTTTACGGCCTTTGGCTTTTCTTCCACTTTTTTCTCCTTTACTTTTTCAGGAGTTTTGCTTTTTTCGTCTACATAATTCAGGCGCAATTCCGAGAGCATCCCATCCAAAAGCTTTTCCAGTTCCTGAGGTAAATTTCCTTTTGTTTTTTCTTTTAGCATTGCCATAAGGTCAATGGTTTGGCTTACATATTCCAAGTTGCGATTTACTTGTCCTGTTGGGTCGGCAATTTTGCCTAACCCTTGCATTGCAGATGTATGAAACATATACAATAGCTGCATAAATAACTGATCGTTTTTGTCCATTAGTTTTTGGTTTTAAATTAAACATCCAAAAATACAATTTATTGCGTATAAAAAAACCACCAAAGGGTGGTTTTTGTGGGCCCAGCAGGGCTTGAACCTGCGACCCCTTGATTATGAGTCAAGTGCTCTAACCAGCTGAGCTATGGGCCCTGTTTAAAAAGCAATTGCAAAACTATTAAAATTGTTCTATTATTTAGCAGATTTGTATAATGAAAAATTGCAAAGCAATAATTTTTGATTTAGGAGGTGTCATCCTAAATATTGACTACCGCCTTACCATTGCAGCTTTCAATGAATTAGGAGTAAAAAATGCCGATTTTTTTTATTCTAAAAAAATACAAAACCCTATTTTTGATAAAATAGAAATTGGAGAAATAACTGCCAATTCTTTTTTGGAGCACTTACAAAAACAAACCAATAACGCTAGTATATATGAGGTTGAAAACGCTTGGAATACCATGCTACTTGATTTGCCACAAAGAAGATTGGGC
>DUAL01000155.1:1319-4342 GCA_012960835.1 Flavobacteriales bacterium
CATATTAAAGCTTTTAGAAAAAAGATAGGAGAGAAGCAATGGGAGGCCTTTTCTTCTTTGTTTGATAAAATGTATTTATCGCACCAAATAGGATTTAGGAAACCTGGCAAAGAAGTATTCCAAATTATATTGGAGGAAAATAAATTAAAGCCAAATGAAGTTTTCTTTATTGACGATTCCCCACAACATATTGAGGCGGCCAAAAAATTAGGAATCCATTGTCATTATTTAGTGGAGGGGGTAGAAATTTGTAGCCTGTTTTAGAAGAATTTTATTTATACCCCTCTCCTTTTTTAAAAAACGACCTTATTCTTTTGGTAAGAAATTAAAATATGGGAATAACAAAATTCTGTTTGGACGAAAGTGAGTTTAATTTTGTTCTATATTTTATGTTTCTTATGTATTTCAAAAGAATTAAGTCTTGAATTTTTGGTTCTTTTGCTTCAAGGTAAAAGAACATAATGAAAAGAAATTGTAGATCTTTCATTTCATTCAAGATGACAAAAAAAAGATGGGGATGAAATTATTTTATGCCTTTCCCTGGCATAATTCGATAAGCACACCAGCCGTATCTTTGGGGTGCAGAAAACAAATCAATTTATTGTCAGCACCTGTTTTTGGATTATCATTTAAAAGGCGAATGCCTTCTTTTTTAAGGCGCTCCATTTCTTTTTCAATATCCTCCACAGCAAAGGCAATATGGTGCATGCCCTCTCTATTTTTTTCTAAAAATTTTGCAATGGGGCTTTCGGTATTGGTAGCAGAAACCAATTCTATTTTACTCTCCCCTATTTTGAAAAATGTTGTTTTTACGCTTTCTGAAATCACTTCTTCCCATTTATAAGCATTTTTCCCGAAAATAGTAGAAAATATTTTTTCTGCTTTTGCCATATCCTCCACTGCAATGCCAATATGTTCAATTTTTTTCATTTAAGGCAATTCTTTAATAAGTCCAGAAACTGATGTGCCTTTGGCTAAGAATAGAAGGGGCTTTAAAAGAAATGGAAAGTTCATGTGTTCCACTTTGGTGGGCATTAATTTCTTTGAAGAAATGATCGTAGGCATAAGCAATATGCATTTTTCCGGCTCTAAAACCAATAACTGCCGAGAGGGAACCATTTGTTCTTGCGCTTATGCCAGTCCAGAATGCATCTTGGAAAAATACCCTGCCCGAAAAATCGTATTGCGATTTGGTGTTTTCTGTTTTTCGAATTAGTATAGATGGCTCAAAGTGAATATCTCTATTGAATTCGTATCTATAACCTAACATTCCCATATAATTTCTATGCAAATAGTTGGTGCTAAATCCATCTCCCGCTTCTTTGTTAAAATTGGATTGTAGCATATTTAAAACAGAATATCCCACATAAAAATTCCTTCCGTATAAATACAAGCCAGAAGAAGCGTCTGCTAAAAATCGGCTATAAGAATTCCCTGAAAAAGCGGGATCATCTCCGGGAGGAAGATTCCCGGCTTCTAAATCCAAAGCATAATACATTGCTTTTGCCCCAATACCAAAAGATAAATTCAGCCTATCTGGGTCAAGGGGAACATGGTAAGCATAATCCAACTCGAAAACACTGCTTCCAGCTTGACCGGTTTGGTCGTGATACAAACTTCCTCCCATTCCGGAACGATTATTAAGCGCCCCATGATAGCTGATATTTGCAGTAAGTGGAGCACCCGAAAACCCAAGCCACTGTTGGCGAGTGATAATTACAAAAGGATTATAGGCCTTACTCCCTGCAACCGCAGGATTATAAGCCAGTTCATTCACAAAATACTGGGAATAAACAGGGCTTTGTTGTGCAAATAGAAGCTGTGAAAATCCTACAAAAATCGCTATGACTAAAAGTTTTTTCATTTATCTGACAATGGTTACTGTTCCGGTAAAAGGAGGATCTCCATTCTCCAAATCAATGATATAATAATAAGTAGCGGAAGGCAATCTTTTCCCATCTACTTTTCCGTTAAAGGCATCTTTCAAAGTATTCTGATATTCCCTGCGCCTGAAAACCCTATCACCAGAACGGTTATACACCTCCACTAATGCCTCAGGATAAAACTTAATATTTTTTATTTGCCAAAAATCATGATTGGAATCTTCATTTGGCGAAAAAGCAGAATATACTTCCAAACATATTTTCGGATTGTGAATTACAGTTGCAGTATCTTGCAAAATACAGCCCATTTCATCTATAATTTCTACTGCATAAGTGCCTTCCAACAATTCGCCCAAAATAGATGTATTTGCTTTATCCAAATCAATGATATTATCGGGCCAATAAAAATCATAGGGGGGCGTTCCACCTGTTGCAAAAGCTTGAATAGAACCAGTATTATCATCCTTACAATCGGCATCCGCAATACTCATAAAAACTTGTAAGGCGGGAGGAATGCTAACGGTTAAATAGCCCCAACCATCACAGCCGTTTTTATCGGTGATGTGTAACCAATAACTTCCTGGCAACAAACCGGTTGTGGAAGGAGTGCTAACTCCTGTGCTCCAAGAATAAGTATAGGGTGGCGTTCCTCCATAAACTAAAGTGCTCGCATCTGCTGAATCTCCTGAAACGCAAAGGCCAGAAAGGGTAAATTCTACTGTAATTTGCAAAGGTTGCTGCACAGTATAGTTGAAAGTATCCACGCAAGAAGTGCTTGTTTCATTTACAATTAGCTGATAATCGCCTGCCAAAAGATTAGAAATATCTTTAACAACAGAAGAAAAGCCCAAAGGGCCTGTCCAGAAATAAAGGGTGGTTGCTGGGCTACTTGCCACATTTACGCTAATAGCCCCAGTATTATCGCCATAGCAATTGATGTGGGTGGCCTCATCTAAGGTTATAGTGCATTGCGCCATCATTACAGATGGCATAATAACTAAAACTACTACAATTATGGTTTTAAATTTGGTAATCATTTTTTAAAATTCAGTTGCAAATTTAACATTTATTAAATAAAAAAGAGCCCCTTTTCTTAATTGGGACTCTTTTCTTTGAGGTCTCGAGCGGATTCGAACCGCT
>DUAL01000156.1 GCA_012960835.1 Flavobacteriales bacterium
ATTTAGAGGCGGCCGAAAAAATTGTTTCTGCAACATCAAATACCCAAAATGCTTGTGGAAAATATAGTATTGGTCAATCTGCTTTTATTATCAAAAATGCAAAATATGTGATAACGCACGATACCGGAATGATGCATATTGCTGCCGCTTTCAAAAAGAAAATTTATTCTGTTTGGGGCAATACCATTCCTGCTTTTGGGATGACTCCTTATTTGGCAGATGCTAGTTCCAAAATAATTGAGGTTGAAAATTTATCGTGCAGACCGTGCACAAAAATCGGGTTCGACAAATGTCCAAAAGGGCACTTTGATTGCATGCAAAAAATAGATGAAAATTTATTTTTGAGTGAATAAAGCTTTCAGTTCAGTAGCATCATCTGCTTTTAGTTTCCCAGCCAAAACCAAAGAGAGTTGTCTTCTTCTTAGCGCCCCATCAAATCGATTTTTTTCCAAATCAGTTTCAGGAGTTACTTCTGCAACTTTAGATGGTTTCCCCATACTATCCACCGCCACAAAAGTATAAATTGCCTCATTGCATTTTGTCTTTTTCCCTGATAAGGTGTCCTCAATCCACACATCAATAAAAATTTCCATGGATGAATTAAAAGCGCGAGAAATGTTGGCTTCCAAAGTTACAATGCTCCCTCTTGGAATAGGATGTTCAAACGACACATTATTCACAGATGCCGTAACGCAAGTTCGGTTACAATGCCTGTGAGCAGTAATGGCTGCCGCAATATCCATCCAATGCAATAGGCGTCCTCCCATCAAATTATTCAAATTATTGGTATCGTTAGGCAGCACAATTTCGGTAAGGGTTGCTCTACTTTGTTTGGGTGTTTTCGCTTTCATTTTGTAAGCAGCCAAGCCGATTTATTTTCTTTTCTAATTTCGGCAAGTGCCAAAAGAGCATCTTCTCTATTTTGGAATGAATTATAAGAAACTCGCATCAAATTTCCCCCCTCTACAATGGACGGCTTATAATTCAAATCACTTAGTTTGTAAAGCAATCTGTCCGCATTTTGCTTTTCAGCAAAAGCGCCACCAATAATATAATAAGTGTGCTGCTCTTTTATTATTGGAGTAATTGTTTCTTCTTTTGGTACAACCACTTCCACTTTTTCTTCTACTACTATTTTTACAATTGGGCTTTCTATTTTTGTTTTAGCAGGATTTTCTACTACAATTTCAGTTTTATTATTTGCAAAAGGATTCAAATTTGCCATTTGCGAATACACTTTATTGATGTTTCCCTCTTGGGTAATTCCAATTAGCGATAGGCCAATAAGAGGAATAAGAACAGCTGCCGCCCTTCTGAGAGTTTTTCCTAAATCTTTTTGCCCGATTGATTTTACAATCACCTCTTTATCTTGGCTGGTAGTGTGTTCCACTTTTTTGGCTTTATGGTTGGCTTGCATGCCGAAAGATGCCAAATTGTAGTTGTGGTTTTTATCTTGCAAAAACGAAATATTTCCTTCTTTTCCCTTTGTAAAAGTGCCCACTTTTTGCAACTTAAAAGCACTTCTTTGTTCTAATTCACTTTGAATTTTTTTAACAAAATCCTCAATTAAGTCGGTAGTTCCAGAAAGTTCAATGCCTTCCATTCTGGCAATGTGAGTTGCCAATAGCCCGTCATTTTGAGTTAAATTTTTATTGAACAAAAACGCTTTGCTTGGTGGGTAAATAATTCCTGAAACGGGATGGATGTAAGCTGATTTTTTGTTACCGACAAAACCGCCAAAGCCAGGAATGATTACACAATCGTGCAGATAAAGTAATTCGGAAATATAGTGTTCTATCGGTCGGTTCATTCTAAATGCTAAATTACTTAAAAAAATAATTAAAATTTCAAATTCTCAATATCTTTTGGAACATCCACCGACCTACTTTCCAATGTCGTTATTCCTACTTTTATTTTGTAGGTATTTTCAAGCCACCTTAATTGTTCCAATCGTTCCGTTTTTTCTCTTTCGGTCTGCTCCAATTCGCAAATTTCTCGCAATACTTTTGTGCGATAGCCGTAAATGCCAATGTGTTTATAAAAGTTATTGTGAACAAACCATTTCTCGGCATCAAAACTTTTGGGCTCAGGGATTGGGAATCGACTAAAATTTAAGGCAAAATTATTTTCATCAAAAACTACTTTTACTGTGTTTTCATTCAAAAGTTCATTTGCTGTTTTTATTTGTTTTGCAAGAGTAGCAATGGTGGTATCCTCATCTGAAAAAAGAGTAGTTAACTGGCTTATTTGCTCAGGATTAATACAGGGTTCATCCCCTTGAATATTAATAACAACATCAAATTTTTCTTCCAAATTTTGAGCAAGTTCATTGCATCTTTCTGTGCCAGAATTGTGCTCGGTAGTCATTTTTACTTGCCCTCCAAATTCCATCACACTTTCAAAAATTCTATCATCATCAGTGGCTACAAATACAGATGAAAGTAATTCACATTTTTTGGCTTGCTCATACACTCTTTGTATCATGCATTTTCCGCCAATATCTGCAAGGGGTTTGCCTGGGAAACGGCTAGAATTGTAGCGGGCAGGAATAATGCCTAAAACTTTCATTTATTATATTTTCATGCTCAGTTGCATAGCAAATGTTCTTTGCGGCATCATATTTGCTGGACGAGACATATATTCTCTGTTTAACAGATTGTTTATGATAAGTCCTAATCGAATGTTTTTATTAATTTGATAACCAGTTCTAATATCAATAATAAAATCACCACCTTTAAATTTTTCTCTTGCATCATTAATTCCAGGGATATAATTTTCATTAATAAAATCTTCCGTAAAAATATTATCAATATTTTGCATAAAATCATTATATCTTAGGCTTACTCCTAAGGACATTTTTTTATACACTATTTCTGCATCAAGTTTAGCAATATGTTTATATCTATATTTTAACATTGTAGTATCTGAGCTACTAAACCTATATGTTAATGGAGTGCCGAAGTAATCTGTAGCGTATATTTTATCCAAATCAAGTGAAATAGGATTCATATACGTGTAGCCTGCAAGAATATTAATTGTAAGATCTTTAATGATTTTCCCCTGTCCAGTTAGGCTAAGCTCAATCCCGCTAATTTGTGTTTTTCCAACATTAACAGATTTAAATCCAAATGGCCCCATTTCTGGCTCGTCTCCAGTTTCTGGAATATTATCAGGTCCATATCCATTTCCCCATTGGCCAAAAGTAAACTCCATCATGTCATCATATTGCATTAAAAATCCAGCAACATCCAAATAACCCATCCAATTCCCTAACCTTACTCCCTGTTTAATTCCTATTTCTGCACTCCACCCGCTTTCGGGTTTAAGATCAGGATTTGGATATATTTCAAGCCCAGATTGATTGGTGACAATAAATAATTCAGCCATTGAAGGGAAACGATAACCTTGACCCCATGAAGATCGAATATAAGTATATTCTGCTACTTGATAATTTAACCCTGTTCTGAAAACGGGTTTTCCTGAAGCAATATGATTAATTGTATCGCCATCCACTACATGATTTTTTTCAGAATCAATGCTAAAGTATTCATATCTAGCTCCTAATGAGATGTTTAATTTATTCCATTTTTTGTCTAATTGAGTATATAAAGAGTGGTTTTTTCTTGAATTATTTCCTTGGAACAGGTCAGAACGGGCATAAACAATTTCATTAGTTATTCCACTTGTAATTCGTAAGTTGTACTTGTCTATATTCTTTTGCCATTGATAATCGGTATAATAAATTTCTGATTCGTTATCTTGTCCGTCATCTTTCCCTTTAGTACTATTATCGTTTATTACTTTTAGATAGCGTGTTCGTAAAGAGTGTCTGCTATTTCCGTGCATATATGTTATGAAAGGATCAATATTGTATGTATCTCCACTAGTAGTTGTGACTTCATCACCAAGAGGAGTATAGGCTTCTTGCAAACTTTTCCAGATCATTACAGAGCCAGTACTTTGGAATAAAAAATTACCATTAATACCATAGCTGAGACCATTTATTTTTCTGTCTTTATATTTTAATCCAAAATTGAATCTTTTCCTATCAGTAATCTCTCCTTTTCTGTAGCCGTCATCTTTAAAAATATTTCCGCCTAATGACAAATCTAGATTCTTTAATTTCATGGCATGAAAAAAATCAATACCCTTAAACGCCCTTCTTTTATCTCCATTCCAATTTAACTCCTCTCTTTTAGGCTTATCAATCAAGCCAAAATGCATATTTACCTTTGTGTACCCAGGGAAAACTCTAGAGACTAAAGAAGTTGTGTTCTTATCAATGTCTTTTTGAGTAGGGAAAGCAGTTCGAATATTGATTACCCCATTTAGGGCAGACGAACCATAAAGTACTGATGAGGCTCCTTTTATTATCTCTACTTGATTGATATTTTCAGTAGCAATCAATTTCCATTGTACTTGCCCAGCATCCCCCGAAATAAGTGGCATGTCATCCACCATTACTAATACTCTAGATCCAGCACCATAACTCCAACCACTACCTCCTCTAATGTTGGCTTGTCCGTCAGTTATGTTTACTCCAGGAACCTGATCTAATGCAGTTTGTATATCGGTTGTATTTTTATTCTCGATAAGGGAAGGCTTTAGCACTTCCATAGATACGGTAATTTCTTCTAAGTTTTGCTCAAATTTCCCAGCAGAAACCACCACTGTGCTTAGTTGTTCGTTTGCTGTTTTTAGCTTTATATCAATTATTTTCTGCTGCCCATTTTTTAAAGTAATGTCTTTTACAATATCTTTATAGCCAATGTAGCGATAAGTAATTTGATGATTTCCCGCTTCCAATTTTAGAATGTATTTGCCAAAAATATCAGTAGCGGTTCCTTTCCCATCTTTTGTAATGATGTTTACTCCTATTAGTTTTTCCTTTGTCTCTTGATCTATAATTACACCGGAAATTGTTTGCGCATGACTTACTATAAACACAAAAAATGTTAGCAATAATAAAGTGTAGAATTTTCTCATATATTTACAAAAAAAGTTTCTGCAAGATAAAAAAAAAGATAAAAGGTTATAATGAGTGAAGAAAAAAGATGTCAAATAGCAGTGTCCTTAATTCCTGGCGTAGGAGATGTGATAGGTAAAAAATTGATAGCTTATTGTGGTAGTGCGGAAGCGGTATTTGATGAAGGGGTAAAAGCACTTAATAAAATACCAGGAATAGGAAGTAAGCTGTCAAAAATAATTAAAGAATCTGATACTTTGGATAGGGCAGAGCAGGAGTTGGCGTTTATGGAAAAGCAAGGGGTGAAGATGGTGTTTTATGCCGATAAAAATTATCCTTATCGCTTGAAACAATGTGATGATGGACCACTTATACTATATTATAAGGGTGAGAATAATTTTAATGCTGATAAAATTATCAGCATAGTTGGTACAAGAACAGCCAGCACAGAAGGGAAGATTTTTTGTGATAAAATGGTAAAGCAATTGGCACAGTTCAATACCATTATTGTAAGCGGCTTGGCTTACGGTATTGATATTTGCGCCCACAAAGCAGCACTAAAATATGGATTGCCAACTTGGGCAGTTTTTGCCCATGGTCATGATAGAATTTATCCTAATTCACACACTAATGTTGCTAATGAAATCCTTAATAGCGGAGCATTGCTTTCCGACTATATAAGTAAAACAGAGCCAGAAAGGCAAAATTTCCCTTCTCGCAACAGAATTATTGCTGGCCTTTCGGATGCTACTATTGTAATTGAAAGCGCCAACAAAGGCGGTTCATTAATCACTGCAAATATTGCTAATTCTTATAACAGAGAAGTATTCGCCATGCCTGGGAAACCCAAAGATGAGAAATCGGCAGGTTGTAATTATTTAATTAAAACCCAAAGAGCAGTTTTGCTTGAAAGTATAGATGATATTATTCGCGAGCTTAATTGGGATGCAAAAACCAAACAAAAGAATGTTCGTCAAAAGTTATTAATCGAATTATCAAATGATGAAAGGCAATTACTAAATATTTTATCGGATGAAGGGGTGCATATTGATAGTATTGTTAGTACTATTGCTTGGTCTTCATCAAAAGTAGCTCAAATGTTACTTCAATTAGAGTTTAAAGGAGTAATTATCGTTTTGCCCGGAAAGATGTATAAAAGGGTGGAATAAGCAGCATCTTATTTTTATTAAAAAAAACATCTACTTTATAAAAACTATTTACTTTTGCCGAAAAGTTAGTAAACCAAAACTTTAATAAAAAAAGAAAAAATGGAACAAAAAATCCATGATTTTATAAAGGAAGTAGCCGCAAAAAATGTTGGCGAAACGGAATTCTTACAAGCAGTTGAAGAAGTAGCAGAAGTTATTATTCCTTTTATGGAAGCCAATCCAAAGTACAATAACAAAATGTTGTTGGAAAGAATGGTGGAGCCAGAAAGGGCTATTACATTCAGGGTTTCTTGGCTGGATGATAAAGGCAATATTCAAGTAAACAGAGGATATAGAATTCAATTCAATTCTGCAATTGGCCCTTATAAAGGGGGTTTACGATTTCATCCTTCTGTAAACTTATCTATCTTGAAGTTTTTAGGATTTGAGCAAGTGTTCAAAAACTCTTTAACGACATTGCCAATGGGTGGTGGTAAGGGTGGTTCGGATTTTAACCCTAAAGGAAAATCAGACAATGAAGTAATGAAATTCTGCCAATCTTTTATGACTGAATTAGCTCGTCATATTGGGCCAAATACGGATGTTCCTGCTGGGGATATTGGTGTTGGTGGTAGAGAAATCGGCTTTATGTTCGGACAGTACAAAAGAATTAAAAATGAATTTACAGGTGTACTTACTGGTAAAGGAATGTCTTGGGGAGGCTCTTTAATTCGCCCAGAAGCGACAGGATATGGAAATGTATATTTTGCACAAAACATGTTGGCTGTAAAAGGAGATTCATTTAAGGGAAAAACGGTTGCAATTTCAGGAGCTGGAAATGTAGCACAATATGCTTGTGAAAAAGCAACTGAATTAGGAGCTAAAGTGGTTACACTTTCTGATTCGTCAGGATATATTTATGATGCAAAGGGAATTGATGCAGAGAAATTAGCATTTGTGATGGAACTTAAAAATGTAAAAAGAGGAAGAATAAAAGAATATGCAGATCAATTTGGATGTGAATTCCATGAAGGAAGACCATGGTCAGTAAACTGTGATATCGCTTTACCTTGCGCAACACAAAATGAATTGAATGAGGAGGAGGCAAAAACATTGGTAGCTAACGGTTGTATGTGTGTTTCTGAGGGAGCAAACATGCCTTCTACTCCTGAAGCAATTGCGGTATTCCAAGCAGCAAAAATATTATTTGCTCCTGGTAAAGCATCCAATGCTGGTGGGGTTGCAACTTCAGGGTTGGAGATGTCTCAGAATCAATTGAGAATGAACTGGACTAGAGAAGAAGTGGATTCAAAACTGAAGCACATTATGAAAGCTATTCATACTTCTTGCATCAAATATGGAACGGATGGTGATTATGTTGATTATGTGAAGGGCGCTAATATTGCAGGATTTGTAAAAGTGGCGGATGCCATGTTGGATCAAGGATTGGTTTAAAAACAGATATTAGATTTTAGTATTGAGATATTAGATTAAGGAGGCTTTTGCCTCCTTTTTTTATTTGTGTACTTTTGCCCTCCCAAAAAATAAAATTATGTTAGGAAAATTCCAAAAGCAATTACAAGATGAATTAGCAACTATTAAGGATGCTGGTTTGTTCAAAAAAGAAAGAATAATTACCAATCCTCAAGGAGCAAGTATTCGTGTAAGTACAGGGGAGGAGGTGTTGAATTTTTGTGCAAACAATTATTTAGGATTGTCTTCTCATCCTGATGTAATACAATCAGCAAAAGATGCTTTGGATACTCATGGTTACGGAATGTCTTCCGTGCGATTTATTTGTGGTACGCAAGACATACATAAAAACCTAGAAGCAAAAATTGCTGACTTTTTAGGCATGGAGGATACTATATTATATGCAGCAGCTTTTGATGCAAATGGAGGTGTTTTCGAACCACTTTTTTCTGTAGAAGATGCTATTATTTCGGATGAGCTGAATCATGCTTCTATTATTGATGGAGTAAGATTGTGTAAAGCAAAAAGGTACCGATATAAAAATAATGATATGGAAAGTTTGGAAGAGCAGTTAAAGCTTTCTCAGGAGCAAAGAAACAGAGTGATAGTAACGGATGGTGTCTTTTCTATGGATGGTTATTTGGCACAATTGGATAAAATCTGTGATTTGGCCGAAAAATATGATGCTTTAGTAATGGTGGATGATTCTCATTCTACAGGTTTTGTGGGGGAAACAGGAAGAGGAACTCACCAGCATTGTGGCGTTATGGGAAGGGTGGATATCATTACTTCTACTTTAGGAAAGGCTTTGGGTGGAGCAATGGGTGGTTTTACTTCAGCAAAAAAAGAAATCATTGATATGCTCAGACAAAGATCTCGCCCGTATTTATTTTCCAATTCATTAGCGCCAGCTATTGTTGGGGCAGCTACTAAGGTTATCGATTTACTTTCAGACTCAACTGATTTAAGAGATAAATTAGAAGAAAACACAAGATACTTTAGAGCTAAAATGACTGCTGCAGGTTTTGATATTAAAGAGGGGATTCACCCAATTGTTCCTGTAATGCTTTATGATGTGAAATTGGCACAAGAAATGTCAGAAAAATTATTGGCTGAAGGTATTTATGTTATTGGATTTTTCTTTCCAGTTGTACCACAGGGTCAAGCCAGAATAAGAGTGCAAATTTCTGCCGCACATTCTCAAGATCATTTAGACAAAGCAATTACAGCTTTCACAAAGGTAGGAAAGCAGCTAAATGTTATAAATAAGAATAGTTAATAATATTTTGCAGACTTTAAAAAAAGTGTAATTTTGCAGCCCTTTTAAAAAGGACTAAAAACATATATATAGTGGATACATTAAGTTACAAAACATTATCAGCAAATAAAGAGACAGCAAACAAAGAGTGGTTTGTAGTTGATGCTGAAGGACAAATTCTTGGAAGAATGGCATCAAAAATTGCCAAAGTTTTAAGAGGTAAGTATAAAACAAATTTTACCCCTCATGCTGATTGTGGTGATTATGTAATCGTAATTAATGCAGGTAAAATTGTAATGACAGGAGACAAAATGGAAAAAAGAGAAATTTTTTCTCACACTGGATTTCCAGGAGGGCAAAAAAGAATCTCTCCTGCTCAGATGCTGAAAAAAGATGAAACATCAGTTGTAAAACATGCCATTAAAGGGATGCTTCCTAAAAATAAATTGGGAGCAGCAATCTTAAAAAACTGTTATATATATGCAGGTGCTGAGCATGGGCAAGAGGCACAAAAACCACAACACTTAAATTTAAACGATTTAAAATAATATGGATACGATTCATACAATAGGAAGAAGAAAAGCATCAGTCGCTAGAATATATATGTCGGCTGGTAAAGGTAAAATTACCGTAAACAAAAAAGACAGTAAAGAATATTTTCCAACTGAAATACTGCTTTATAAAGTAAATCAACCATTACAAGTAGTAGATATGGAAGGTAAATTTGATATAAAAGTAAATGTTGTAGGGGGAGGAACTACTGGTCAAGCAGATGCAATAAAGTTGGCTATTGCCAGGGCTTTATGTGAGCTAGATGTTGAAAACAGACCTGCACTAAAAGCAGAAGGTTTACTTACGAGAGACCCTAGAGTTGTGGAAAGAAAGAAACCCGGACAAAAGAAAGCAAGGAAGAAATTCCAGTGGGTTAAAAGATAGAATTTTAATTATTAATCAATGTTTAGCATCTAAACTTTTAGGACAAGCCAGAAGGCTTCTACCTAAGGGTTGCTAACTAAAAGAAAGTAAACATGACAAGAACAAATTTCAAAGAACTATTAGACGCAGGTGTGCATTTTGGCCACCAAAAAAGAAAGTGGAATCCAGCAATGTCCCCTTATGTTTTTATGGAGAGAAATGGAATCCATATTATTGACTTAAATAAGTCAGTAGCAAAAATTGAAGAGGCTGCCTCTGCAATGAAACAAATTGCAAAATCAGGAAAAAATATTTTATTCGTTGCAACCAAAAAACAAGCAAAAAATATTGTTGCTGAAAAAGTGCAAAGAATCAATATGCCGTACATTACTGAAAGATGGCCAGGTGGTTTGCTAACCAATTTTGTTACTATCCGAAAAGCAGTAAAAAAGATGGATACTATTGATAAAATGAAGGAGGACGGCACTATTGATACTTTATCAAAAAGAGAGCGCCTTCAAATTTCAAGAACTAGAGAAAAATTGGAAAGGAATTTAGGCAGTATTTCAAAAATGAATCGTATTCCTTCTGCCATTTTTGTTGTAGATATTAATAAAGAGTATATTGCAGTTGCTGAGGCCAGAAAGCTAAATATTCCAACTTTTGCAATGGTGGATACCAATTCAGATCCAAACCTGGTTGAATTTCCTATCCCTGCCAATGATGATGCTACAAAATCAATTGAGTGTATAATGGAAATTATTACCAATGCTGTTGCAGAAGGATTAGAAGAAAAAAATAAAGCGGTTGAACAGAAAGCCATGGAAAATGCTAAAAAACTAAAAGCTAAAAAGGAAAAACAAACAAAAGAAGAAACCACTAAAACAGAAAAGTAAAAATGGGAGCGATTAAAGCGGCTGATGTAGCCACATTAAGAAGGCAAACAGGTGCAGGAATGATGGATTGCAAAAATGCATTAGTAGAAGCTAATGGCGATTTTGATGCGGCAATTGATGTGCTGAGAAAAAAAGGACAAAAAGTAGCTGCAAAGCGTGCCGATAGGGAAGCTTCTGAAGGAGTGGCAACTACAAAAATAAATGCAGATAATACAGCAGGTATTGCAATTGTATTAGCTTGCGAAACAGACTTTGTTGCTAAAAACGATTCTTTCAAAGAATTAACTAGTCAATTTGCCGATATAGCACTAAATCATAAAGACAAGGATTCTTTTATGACAGCTGATTTTGGTGGAATGACTGTTGCAGAAAAATTAATTGAACAAACAGGAGTCATTGGAGAAAAGTTAGAACTTTCCGCTTTTGAAAGAGTAGAAGCTCCTTTTGTTGGCTCTTATATTCATGGGGTGAAAATTGCAGTTTTGGTTGGGTTGACTAATGTAGTTGAAAAATCGGAGGTATTAGCCAAAGATTTGGCAATGCAAGTAGCCTCTATGGGTGCAACCACTTTATCTTACAAAGATTTTGATGCAGAATTTGTTGCTTCAGAAACACAGGCGAGAATTGCTGTAATTGAAAAAGACAATGAAGAGTTAGCAAGATTAGGAAAAACACTTAAAAATGTTCCACAATACATTTCTATGTCGCAATTAACAAATGAGGTAATGGCAGAAGCAGAACAAACTGTAAAAGCAGCATTAATAGCAGAAGGTAAGCCAGAGCATATTTTAGATAAAATTATTCCTGGCAAAATGGACCGGTACATTTCAGATAATACTACTTTAGACCAAGAAATGTGCCTGCTTGATCAGGATTTCATTAAAGATGAAAAACAATCTGTTTCCGATTACATTAAAACTTATAGTGATGTTGAAGTTAGTAGTTTTAAAAGAGTTTCATTAGGTTAAAAAACACTTATATAATTTTAAGAAGCCACTTTTTTTCAGAGTGGCTTTTTTATTGTTCAAAATTTCTAAACTACATTATTTTTTCTTTAGCTGAATTATTTATCTTTGAAAAACTTTTTTTAGACTATGCAATACAAAAGAATTCTATTAAAATTAAGCGGGGAAGCTTTGATGGGGAAAGAGAAATACGGTATTGATCCGGTAAAATTAACCGATTATGCCAATGAAATACATGCGATCACATCTCTTGGCGTTGAGGTTGCTATTGTAATTGGGGGTGGCAATATTTATAGAGGAATTCAATCGGAAGGAGCAGGATTTGACAGAGTTCAGGGCGATTATATGGGGATGCTTGCTACCATCATTAATGGAATGGCTTTGCAATCGGCACTCGAAAAAATTAACATCCAAACAAGATTGCTTACCGCAATTAAAATGGAACAAGTTGCTGAACCTTACATCAGAAGAAAAGCCATTCGCCATTTACAAAAGGGGAGAGTAGTAATATTTGGAGGAGGAACAGGAAATCCTTATTTCACAACCGATACGGCTGCCACTTTAAGGGCTATTGAGATTGAGGCAGATGTAATTTTGAAAGGGACCAGAGTGGATGGTATCTACACGGCCGATCCTGAAAAAGATAAAACGGCAAAAATGTATGACTCTATTTCCTTTGATGAGGTGTATAAAAAAGGCTTGAAAGTAATGGACATGACGGCTTTCACCCTTTGCAGGGAAAACAATTTACCGATTAAAGTTTTCAATATGAACCAAAACGGCAACCTTAAAAAAGTATGTGCTGGCGAAAAAGTTGGAACTTTGGTTAATTTTTAATAATCTTGTATAAAGCTTTTAACCAATGACAGAAGAAGTAAAATTTCACTTAGAGGTTGCCAAAGAGCAAATGGAAGAATCCATTAAGCACTTGGAAGCTGTATTGACAAAAATAAGAGCAGGAAAAGCTAATCCGCAAATGCTTGGCAGTGTTCAAGTTGACTATTATGGCACTTCTACTCCTATCAGTCAGATGGCTAATGTAAACACTCCTGATGCGCAAACCATTTCTATTCAACCTTGGGATAAATCTGTTTTGCAAGATATTGAGAAAGCAATAATGGAAGCTAATCTTGGCTTTACGCCTATGAATAATGGGGAAATGATAATGATAAACATTCCCCCACTTACTGAGGAAAGACGATTAGAATTGGTAAAACAAGCAAAAGCAGAAGCAGAACATTGCAAAGTAAGCATTCGAAATGTTCGCCATAAAGCGAATGATGAAATGAAGCAATTAGGAAAAGAGAGGTTGTCAGAAGACTTGGAAAAAGATGCTCAGGCAGAAGTGCAAAAACTAACGGATTCGTATATTACAACAACAGATAATCATTTTTCTGCCAAAGAAAAAGAAATTTTAACCATTTAGAGTTTCCTAATCATTAAATTTTTTTTGGGCTCATTTTGAGCCGTTTTTTTATTTCTATTTAAATATTTTGTTGAAGACATAAGATTGTTATATATTAATTCGTTAAGAAGGGTGATAATCAAATTTTGTCCTTATTTTCGGACAAATTTTAAGCATCATAAAAAAGCATTTTATATATTTATGTGGGTAGTAATTTCTAGAATTATATTAAGGTTTCGTCTTGCAATTTTACTTTCTGTTATTTTATCAACTACCTTTATGCTTTATCAGGCAAATAGCGTAAAGCTGTCCTATCAAATGGCAAATATTTTGCCAAAAACATCTACTGTTTTTCACGATTATGAAAACTTCAAAAATAATTTTGGCGATAACAAAAACGCCATGGTTATTGGGGTAATAAACCCTAACTTATTTAATATTGAGCAATATAGAGCTTGGCAAAACTTAAGTAAGGAAATAAGCCAAATTAGTGGAATTAAAAACGCCACTTCCATTGAGAATTTATCTTTGCTTGTAAAAGACACAATTAGCAAAAGTTTTAAGGCAACTAACTGGTATAATTCGGATTTAACTTCCCAAGAGGAATTTGATAAATCGGTTGCCAATTTATTAAATCAGCCATTTTATAAGGACTTATTCTATAATGAAAAATCGAAAGCTACTATATTAGTTGTAAGCATCAATCATGAAATTTTAAAAACAAAGGAACGAGAAGAATTGATTCGGCTAATACATCTCAAAGGAGAAGAGTATGCCAAGAGGCAAAATTTAGAGCTACATTATTCTGGACTACCATACATAAGGACTGTTGATTCTATTCAAATAAGAAAAGAAATAACCCTTTTTATTATCCTTACACTGCTTATAACCTCATTCATACTATTTCTGTTTTTCCGTTCGATTAGGGCAACTTTAATATCTATGTTTGTGGTAGTAATTGGCGTAATCTGGTCATTTGGAACTATGTCCCTTTTAGGATATGAAATTTCAATTTTAATGGCATTGGTTCCGCCAGTAATAGTTGTCATTGGCATTCCGAACTGTATTTTTTTACTCAACAAATTTCATAACGAATTTAAAGGACACAGAAACAAGATAAAAGCAATATCGAGAATAATAAATAAGGTGGGGAATATCACACTACTTACTAACCTTTCAACTGCTTCTGGTTTTGCTGCTTTTATACTCACCAAAAGCCAAACACTTAAAGAATTTGGGGTAATTGCTTCTATGAATATTATACTCATTTTTCTTTTTTCACTTATTATTATCCCTATTGCTCTTAGTTATTTTCCTCCTCCAAAAAGAAAACACACTCAGCATTTAGATAAAAAATGGGTAAATGCCTCTGTGGTAACTCTTGTAAAATTAGTGCAGTATAAAAGGACACAGATTTATATTGTAACATTAGCAATAGTTATTTTGGGGATTTTCGGAATATTTAAAGTAAAAACTACTGGAAATCTTACGGATGACTTACCCAAAGATGGGGTTTTGTATAAGGACATAAAGTTTTTTGAACAAAATTTTTCAGGAGTAATGTCCTGTGAAGTTTTGGTGGATACAAAAAAGAAGAATGGCTTAATGAAAATATCGGTAATAAAAAAGATAGAACAATTACAATTGGTTTTGGATAGTTTTCCTGAATTTTCACGAGCTATTTCCATTGTTGATTTTACTAAATATGCGAAACAGACTTTTTACAATGGGGATACCAGTTTCTACACACTACCTAATTCACAAGAAAAGAGCTGGATATTTTCCTATGCGAACAATTTGCAAAACGATAATGTGTTAAGCAAAAATATTTTTACAGATTCCTTAAATCAAGTGGCACGAATAAGTATGCGTATGTCAGATATAAGCACCCCAAAACTGGATAGCATAATGGAAATTTTACAACCAAAAATAGATAAAATATTTGACTCAGAAAAGTACAAGGTAACCATTACTGGTGCAAGTATAGTGTTTCTAAATGGCACCAAATATTTGGTTCGAAACCTTTTTACCTCTCTGTTTTTGGTGATTATTCTTATCGCTATTTTTATGGCTTGGATGTTTAATTCCTTTCGTATGGTGGTAGTTTCACTTATTCCAAATTTGATTCCTTTACTACTAACAGCAGCCATAATGGGCTATTTTAACATTGCAATTAAGCCCTCAACTATTCTAGTTTTTAGTATTGCTTTTGGTATTTCGGTGGACGACACAATACACTTTTTGGCTAAATACCGACAGGAACTAATCGCCAGAAAATGGAATATAAAAAGGTCGGTTATTGCGGCCCTAAAAGAGACTGGAGTAAGTATGATTTACACATCAGTTGTTCTTTTCTGTGGTTTTTTTATCTTTATTGCCTCAGAATTTGGAGGAACGGTTGCTTTAGGGCTGTTGGTTTCCATTACGCTACTTATTGCAATGTTGGCCAATTTGTTGCTATTACCTGCCCTTTTATTGACATTAGAAAGGGTGATTACAACTGAGGCATTTAAGGAACCATTACTCGATATTTTTGATGAGGAAGAGGATATTGAATTAACACAAATTAAAGTAAAAAGAAAAATGACATGAAAGGAATAATTTTAGCAGGAGGCTCAGGAACAAGATTGCACCCACTTACATTGGCAATGAGCAAACAAATGATGCCAATTTATGACAAACCAATGATTTATTATCCATTATCAACCCTGTTGTATTCAGGGATTAATGAAATATTGATTATTTCAACTCCACACGATTTGCCACTATTTGAAAAATTATTGGGAGATGGAAGCAGATTAGGCTGTAAGTTTGAATACAAAGCACAAGAAGTGCCAAATGGATTGGCACAAGCATTTGTTTTAGGGGAACAGTTTATTGGAAAGGATAAAGTTTGTTTAGTATTAGGGGATAATATCTTCCAGATAAAGATAAACACTTTAACTTCCTGTAAAGAGGTAGAAGGAGGAATTATTTTCGGTTATCATGTGAATGACCCTGAACGATATGGAGTAGTGAAATATGATGAAGATTTCAAAGTTTTATCAATTGAAGAAAAGCCAACAAATCCTAAATCGAATTATGCAATTCCAGGCCTTTATTATTATGACAATTCAGTAATTGAAATTGCTAAGAATATAAAACCATCTGCAAGAGGAGAACATGAAATTACAGATGTAAATAAAGAGTATTTAAGAAGAGGAGAATTGGATGTTCGTCTTTTAGGTAGGGGAACGGCTTGGTTGGATACCGGCACTTTTCAATCCTTAATGCAGGCCAACCAATATGTGCAGGTAGTAGAAGAAAGACAAGGCAGAAAAATCGGTTGCATTGAAGAGGCAGCCTTTAAAATGGGCTACATAAATAAAGTACAACTTTTAGAAATTGCCGAGCCATTGCGCAAAAGTGGTTATGGCGAATATTTGGTAAAATTAGCCAATAGCTAATGCAAACAATAAGCCAATTAAGCGAAATTATTGAAGGGGAATTAGGCAAGATAAACTACCCTAAAACGCCAGAAAAACTTTACCGGCCAATTGAATATGTAATGGATTTAGGGGGGAAAAGAATGCGCCCTATTTTGCTTTTAATGGCACATCAGCTCTTTGATAAAAATATAGAAAAAGCAATTTCACCTGCCCTTGGCATTGAGGTTTTTCACAACTTTACTCTCTTGCATGACGATATAATGGACAATGCTCCAATCAGAAGAGGACAGCAAACCGTTCATGAAAAATGGGATAATAATGTTGCTATTTTATCAGGCGATACCATGTTGGTGCAAGCATATAAGTTACTGACTGATGTTGACAAAAGCATTCTGAAAGAGGTGCTTGCTGTTTTTAATAAAGCTGCAACAGAGGTTTGTGAAGGGCAACAGTGGGACATGGATTTTGAAACAGAAAAACAGGTGAGCATTGCTGATTACTTAAAGATGATTGAGTATAAAACAGCTGTGCTTTTAGCAGCTTCTTTACAGGTTGGGGCAATATGTGGGAAGGCATCAGAGCATGAGCAAAAACACCTTTATGAATTTGGTAAAAATATGGGAATTGCCTTTCAATTAAAAGATGATTTGTTGGATACTTTTGGAAATCCAGATGAATTTGGTAAGCAAGTTGGAGGGGATATAATGGCTAATAAAAAAACCTATTTGTATTTGAAAGCATTGGAAGTTGCGGATAAAGTTCAAAAAGAATTTTTGCAAACTTATTTTTCATCAAATGAAAATATGGATGAAAAAGTCAGTGCTGTCAAATCCATTTTTACAGATTTAGAAATCCCTGCACTTACAACAGCTTTAATGAAGCAATACCACCAAAGTGCTATGCAGCATTTGGACGCAATAGACTCAGAAAATAAAGCGCCACTTATTACTTTTTCTGAAAAATTGATGGATAGAATTTCCTGATGGATTTAGTATCTGTACAATCGCACATTAAAGCCAATCAATACCTAAGCGAAACAGTAGCACAATTAGAAAAAGATTTTTTGATGATTGGTGTAAATTTTGACATACAAAAACCAGTTACTGACTATAAAGCACTTTTTACTTTTACAAATAATTTAGTGAATTCGCTTAACAACCAAGACCCCAAACGAATTTTAAACTTACTTTACAGAATAGACCTTTCGGAAGAAATAGTGCAAAAACAAATGAAAGAAACCGACCTTACTTTTACCGAAATGCTCTCTGAATTAATTGTAAAAAGAGAAATTTATAAGATTATTGTGAGGAAAAATATTTCCTAATCTTTCAACTTCCTATCCCAATAATTTGGTTCCATTTTTGTAGCTTTTTGGTTCCAATAATCTGGGGTTACTTTAAGCCCTTCTGTGGTTTTAAGTTTTCTTTGGTAAACCCAAATTACATGATTAAAAATAACATCCGTTACGCCAAGGGTAAAAGTAATTGGGTCTTCCTCTGTTTTTCTTTTGTCTTCTTCCACTTGCACCTCAAATCCATTAAAATTTAAAAGGTCTGTAAGAAAATCAATCCTCTCTTTTGTGCAGCCCTTTTCCACAATGGTGCACCTTACTTCATTTACTTCTTTTACGGTATGTTTTCCACTGTTTAAACTCATTATATTCCAAAAGATAAATTATTTATATACTCAAAAAGTTGGCTAAAAAATCCAATTGCAAATATGCCAACAACACAAATAACAAGTGCGAAACGAGCGTAATTATCACTTTCAATTTTTGCAATTGGCGTATCATTTTTATTGATAAACATGGCTTTTACCACAATAAGATAATAGTAAAGTGAGATAGTAGCATTGATAACAGCAATCAGAACCAGCCAATAGTATCCTTGCTCGGCAGCAGCTGTAAATAAAAAGAATTTTCCAAAGAAACCTGCAATAGGAGGTATTCCTGCCAAAGAGAAAAGAGAAAACATCATTACTAAACTAAGTTTAGGATTGCTGTGGTAAAGACCGTTATAGTCATCAATATTTTCTTTTCCAGAATAATCAGAAATAACAGAAACTACTCCAAAAGCACCCAAATTGGAAAAGATATAAATCAGCATAAAATAGATAACAGTTGCCATTCCTAAGGAGCTTGTTCCTATAATTCCAAGCAAGATAAAGCCAGCTTGTGCAATAGAGGAGAAAGCCAAAAAGCGTTTTATATTTTGCTGTCTGATGGCAAACAAATTACCAATTGTCATGGTAAGAATGGCAATAATATAAATAATATTTGTCCATACTTCAACCAATGTTTTGAATATAGTAAAAAGTAAAAGAGTAAGAATAAAAACTGCTGCCCCTTTTGAGATAACGGATAAATAGGAAGTAATATTTACTGGCGCTCCTTCATACACATCAGCTGTCCACAGATGAAAAGGAACCAATGAAATTTTAAAGGATAGTCCTGATAAAAAGAAAATCAGAGCTAAGATTGCCAATGGCGTATCCATACTTATCATACTTAACTGCTGAAAGTAGGTGCTTCCGAATTGACCGTAAAAAAGAGAAATTCCAAAGAGCATTATTCCAGAAGAGAATGCAGCAGAAAGAATAAGTTTTACTCCTGCTTCTGCTGATTTTTGATTAAAAGTATTATAAGCAACCAATGCTGCCATTGGAATGGTGGCCAGTTCCAACCCCAAATAAAACATTAAAAACTCCCCTGATGAGATCATAAAATTCATCCCAATTAAAGTAGAAAAAAGAAGGATGAAATACTCACTGATTTTATTAATGTTTTCAGGCTTTCTAAGCCAGTTTGCTGATTGAAGCAAAACAATAAATACCCCAATATTAAGAATGTTTTTCATCAAAATAACCAATTCAGAAGTTTGATACATTCCTCCAAAAAGTGCCCCACTTTCATTCCAAAAAAATCCTAAAGCAGTATGTAAGCCGAATAATGAAATGGCAATTGGAATGATTCTTTTTTTGTCATTAATTGCTAATTCCGCTACTAATAAAACCATTACAGTTATAGTAAGGAGCAATTCGTGTTTCATTATTATAAACTGATTAAAATCCATATTTTTAATTTGTTAGCATCACTAATTTATCTACAATTGGCCCTAAGCTTTCCCAAATAATATCGGACATCCAAAGTGGTGCAATACCCATTGCAATGATGGTAAAAAGCAAAATAAATATTGGGATTTTCTCATGCCATACTGCATCTGAAATCAAGCTGTGTTTTTCATCAATCATAGGACCCAACAATATTTTTCCGACAACCCTTAGAATATAAACTGCTGTAACCACAATGGATGAAACTGCAATAATGGTTACTATTCTATGGAAGGTATCCTCATTTTGAAAAGCCCCAACAAATATGGTCATTTCAGCAACAAAGCCACTAAGCCCTGGTAACCCCAAAGAGGCAAAACCAGCGATAACATAAGCAACCGCCAAAAATGGCATTACCTTCATTAGTCCTCCCATTTTTTTGATATCTCTTGTTCCGGTTCTTTCGTAAATCATTCCAATCAATGCAAAGAAAAGAGCGGTCATCAATCCATGCGATAGCATTTGTAAAATAGCACCATCAAAAGCGGTTTGATTCATCATCAGTACTGCAAAAAGAACTAAGCCACAATGGCTAACAGAGGAGTAAGCATTAATGTATTTCAAATCGGTTTGCACAATTGCGCCCAATGCGCCATAAATTACAGAAGTAGAGGTTAGTATAATAAAAATCCAAGCCATTTCATTAGCTGCTTCCGGCATCAAGTACATGGCAACTCTAAATGCGCCATAGCCCCCCAATTTCATAAGTACACCTGCATGTAACATGGATACTGCCGTTGGAGCAGAAGCATGACCGTCAGGCGACCAAGTGTGGAAGGGAAACAGAGCCCCCAATACCCCAAAACCAATAAAAGTAAGTGGAAAGAAAAATCTTTGAGCTTCTATTGGAATTGTTACTTTTGCTATCTCCAAAATATTAAAAGTAAGCTGCCCTCCATCAGGAGCGGAATTAAAATAAATTCCCAACAGCCCAACCAATAAAAGGGCAGAGCCGCCCATTAACATTAAAGTAAGTTTCATGGCGGCATATTCCTTTTTACCAGTTCCCCAAATCCCGATTAAAAGATACATTGGCAATACTGCAAGTTCGTAAAAAAGGAAAAGTGTGAATAAATCTAAGGAAATGAAAAAGCCGAAAACACCAGTGGCAAGAACAATTAGAGATATGAAAAATTCTTTGGTAAGATATTCCATTTTCCATGAAGTAAATATGCCTGTAAAAATGATAATCCCTGTAAGTAAAATCATCAGCACTGAGATTCCATCTACCCCAACAGCATACTGAATATTAATACTTTCAAACCACTGATAAGTTTTTTGCAGAATCATTTCTGAATCATTTCCAGATGCCCTTTCGGCTATGTAAATAAACACCAAACGGATAGATTGTAAAAGTTGTATTGTCATTCCAATAGCAGCAATCATCCTTATTTTTTTCAATTCTTTGCAAAACAGTAATGCTAAAACTGTTAAAACTGGAATAAGTATTAATGAAGTTAAAATATCCATTTAGCCAGTGATTAAGTAAATAAAAATAACAATTAGAAGTAGCACTCCTGATACAAAGACTGAAGCATATTGTTGTAATTGTCCTGATTGCAATCCTTTTATTTTAAGGGCAATATAATTAGTAACGCTAGCCACTCCATCCATTGTAGCGTCAACAATGTTCCTGTCGAACCAAGCAATTGGAGACGAAAATCTTTTGAAAATTACTTTTCTGGCAACAAACAAATACAACTCATCAAAGTAAAATTTATTAAGTGCATATTTATAGAAAGAGCCGAATGAAGCGATTGCTCTATTTGGCAAATCACTTTCTTTTTTATAAAAAACAAAAGCAACAATTATTCCAAGAAGTGCAATCCCAATTGAAGGTAGTGCAATATCCCAATGCATATGAATGTCAAATGGTAATCCGTCAGAAGTAACAAAATTACTGAATGGAATAAAGCCAACTATTGCAGAGGCAAGAGCTAAAAAGACAAGTGGAAATGTCATGCTGAAAGGTGCTTCATGCGGAGTATGTTTATACTGTTTTCCCTTTCCCCAAAAAATTCCAAAATACAAACGGAACATATAAAAAGCAGTAAGCCCAGCCACAATCCATTCTACCAAAAAGTAAATTTGATTATGATTGTAAGCAGCAACTAAAATTTCGTCCTTACTGAAAAAGCCAGCAAAAGGAGGGATCCCAGAAATAGCCAAACAAGCAATCAAGAAAGTAATATGCGTAATAGGCATGTATTTTCTCAAACTACCCATTTCCATCAGATTATTAGTATGAATAGCATGAATGATTGCACCAGCTCCTAAAAACAATAAAGCCTTAAACATGGCGTGTGTAAACAAATGAAACATAGAAGCCATAAAACCAAGACCGGCCTCTGCACCATAGCCAGAAACGCCCAAAGCCAACATCATATAGCCAATTTGTGACATGGTGGAAAAAGCAAGTATTCTTTTTATATCGGTTTGCGTGCACGCAATAACTGCCGCAAAAATAGAGGAGAATCCTCCAATAATAGCCACTACTTCCAAAGCATTTGGGGCGACAATGGCAAAAATAGGGAATAGTCTTGCTACCAAAAATACCCCTGCAACAACCATTGTGGCCGCATGAATTAAAGCCGATACTGGGGTTGGCCCTTCCATGGCATCCGGCAGCCAAATATGAAATGGGAACATGGCTGATTTTCCAGCACCTCCCATAAAAATTAGTATTAGCGCCCATCCCATTGTCGATAATCCTAAAAAGACAGCTGATGTGCTTTGCATAAATGCAGGCCCTTTCGGATTGCAAAGAATGTTAAAATCGAAAGTTCCTGTTAAATAGGATAGAATTAAAATGCCAATCAAAAATCCTAAATCGGCAAAACGCGTAACAATAAAGGCCTTTTTGGATGCAGCAACTGCTGATGGTTTTTGGTAATAATGAGCAATCAAAAGATAAGAAGAAAGCCCCACCAATTCCCAAAACATATACATCTGGAAAATATTGGTAGCTACCACCAATCCAAGCATGGAAAAAGTAAAGAGGGAAAGGAAAGCGAAAAATCGGCTATACCCCTGGTCTCCTTTCATATAGCCCAAACTATAAATATGGACCATAAGAGATATTGTGCTAATAACAACAAGCATCATTACAGAAATAGGGTCCAATAGCACACCAATATCAATATGAAGCGAATCGGTAAATCGTAACCATTCCATATTAAAACCAACAATTTTTTGAAAAGCACCATCTAAGCCTTTTCCTACTTTAAAGAAGTATTTATATGCAGTAAAATAAGAAAGATAGGTTGTAACGACCATTCCGGCAACTCCTAAATATCCAGTAAAACTTTCTTTTATCTTACTTCCAAACAGGCCGTTTATTACAAAAACCAAAAATGGAATAAGTGCGATATAGATAGTATAAGAGAAGTCCATCATTAATATTTCATTTGGTCAATATTCTCCACATCAATATTTTGAATGTTTCTATATATATTAATAATTATCGCAATTGCAACAGCCGCCTCAGCAGCTGCAATACCAATTATGAACATGCTAAAAAAGTGTCCTTGCATATTTTCAGGATATAAATACTTATTAAAAGCGACAAAATTAATGTTCACTGCATTTAAAACAAGTTCGATAGACATTAGCATGGTTATTAAATTTTTACGCGTCAAAAAACCATAAGCTCCAATAAAAAACATGATAGTGCTCATAGTCAAAATATAATATATGCTTATTCCTTCTATCATGCTTCTTCTTTTTTAGCAATGACAATTGCTCCAATCATAGCCGCTAATAATAGCACAGAAATTACCTCAAATGGTAAAATATATCCATTATCAGAATAAGAAAGCAATGCCCTTCCAATTCCATGAATAGAACTATCAGTTGCCTGATTATTGGATGCTACAAATTGGAAATTATTTAAAGTGCTTAATACCAAAAATATTCCTAATCCAGAACTGACAATTCCCAAAGCAATTTTTTTGACATTGATCTTATCTAAATTAGTATTGATTTGATGAGTAAGTAAAATGGAGAAAATAATCAGCACTACAATGCCCCCAGCATAAACCGTTAGCTGCACAGCTGCCAAGAAATTATAGTTAAACATAAAATAAATTCCAGCTGTGGCACCAAGAACAAAAAGTAAATAAACGGCTGCTCTTAATATTTTTTTAGTGGTAACAGTAAGAACCGAAAAAACTAAAATAACAATTGATAATATGTAAAAAATTATTGTTTCCACTAATCTTCCACTCCTGGAGCTAATTTAGATCCCGGTCTGTTTAATACTGATGTCAACAAACTTCTATCGAATACAGCATGCTCAAAATTCCTTCCCATTTTAATAGCATCCGTTGGGCAGGATTCTATGCATAAGTTACACATTGTACACATGGATAAATGATAGATAAATTTATCTATTTCTTTCTTTTTCTTTCCAGTTTCCGGATTTAAAACCCTTTCGCTAATAATCTCTATCGATCCATTAGGGCAGGCAATTTCACATGCGGTACAACCTGTGCATCTATGCTCATTATTTTCGTCATGTAACAAAATCACCTCTCCTCTAAATCTATCAAACATTTTAAGGGTATCCTTATTTTCAGGATATTGTTGTGTAATTATCTCTTTTGGATGAGAAATATAATAACCAGTTACTCTCATTCCTTTCAATAAGGATTTTAATCCACCTAAAACCTCTTTAATATAGTTTATAATACTTTTTATCATAGCTTAAAAATACCAGCCCATTAAAACAAAAAAGGCCATTACAAGAATATTAATTAAATTAATTGGAAGAAGATATTTCCACTCCAATGTAAGTAATTGGTCAATTCTCAGTCTTGGGAAAGTCCACTTGAACCACATCATTAAAAAGATAATGAAAGCAGTTTTACCGAAAAACCAAAAAATAGGAGGGATAAAATCCATGATGGCATTAAAACTTTCTAATGCGCCAAAATGAAGTGGCATCCAACCGCCCAAAAATACAGTTGCTCCAATAGCTGCCACAATAAACATATTGATAAATTCCGCCAAAAAGAAAAAAGCGAATTTCATTCCTGAATATTCTGTGTGGTAACCTGCTGTAAGTTCCGATTCTGCTTCTGCCAAATCAAATGGACCTCTATTGGTTTCAGCAGTGCTTGCAATAAGGAAAATAATAAAAGCAATAAAGGCAGGAATATGCCCTCTGAAAAGCCACCATCCTGCCCTTTGGCTTTCAATAATTTCAGAAAATTGCAAACTTCCTGTCAGTACAATAATAGTAAGTAGGGAAAGCCCAACAGACAATTCATAACTGATAATCTGAGCGCCACTCCGCATTGCTCCAATTAGGGAATATTTATTATTACTTGCCCATCCGGCCAATAAAACACCCACCACTCCAATAGATGAAATAGCTGTAATGTAAAAAACACCAATATCAACATCAAAAGCTTGTAACCCATTGGCAAATGGAATGGCTGCAATTGCCATAAATGAAGCAATGATAATAATAAAAGGGGCTAAATTGAATAGAAATTTATCTGCATTTTTTGTTATCAGTGGTTCTTTAAATAAGAGTTTAATTACATCTGCAAGGGTTTGCGCCGTTCCCCAAAAGCCAACACGCATAGGCCCTAATCTTTGCTGAAAAAAAGCACAAATTTTTCTTTCTACATAAACCAAAATTAAACCCAATACTGCAAATAATGTAAGGAAAATAATGCCAACAATCACCATTTCAGAAATCATAACGGCAGTTTCTCCCATCATAGAATTCAATGATTCATGTATGGATTTGGTCAGCACAGAAAAGTCGTAAATATCAAATTTCATTATCTATCAATATCTGGTATTACTAAATCTATAGTTGACATTATAGCTACCAAATCAGCAATTTTACTGCCCTTTGCCATGGTATTTAATGCATTTAAAGTAGAAAATCCCGGTGAACGGAATTTTAGTCGGTAAGGACTTTTTTTCCCATCACTAATAATATATACGCCAAATTCTCCTCTTGCTGTTTCTACTGTTTGGTAAAATTCTCCTTTCGGCAGTTTGATTACTGCTCTTGTGGTTTCTCTTGCACTTCCCTCAGGAATGTTGTCAATTAATTGTTCAATAATGGACATAGATTCCCACATTTCATCAATACGCGCTTTATATCTTGCAAAACAATCACCTTCTGAGTACAAAATTTCTTTAAAATCAACTCTGTCATAAGCACTGTAAGGATGCTGTTTTCTAATATCACAGGAAAACCCAGAAGCTCTTCCTGACGGTCCTGTTACACCATATGAAATAGCATCTTCTTTACTTAAAATCCCAACGCCTTCTGTCCTTGCTCTAAAAATTACATTATTAGAAAGTAAATCATCATATTCCGGTAATTTTTTTTTGAAATGTGTAATAAATTCTTTCACCTTAGTTTGAAAATTATCAGGAATATCAAACATCACTCCTCCAGGCACATTGTAGTTCATAGTCAATCTGGCTCCACATGTTTCTTCAAAAATATCTATAATCATTTCTCGATCACGGAAACCATACAAA
>DUAL01000157.1:0-22816 GCA_012960835.1 Flavobacteriales bacterium
AATAATTTCCACCTCAGCTTTAGTTCCTTTTGGAGTGAGTAGCTCGCTAATTTTTATTGAAATCTCCTCAGCCGAAAAGGGCTTGTAAATTTCCTGCACATAATTTATCATTTCTTCTTTTGGAAGATTTTCTTGTTTTTTACATTTGTTGTAAGCATCTGTTAAAACCTCTTCCTGATTGTTATCTTTTAATAATGCTACTGCTGCTTGAAAGGCAATAAAATCTCCCATTTTTGCCATGTCAATTCCATAACAATCCGGATATCTGATTTGTGGGGCGGAAGAAACTACAATAATTTTTTTAGGTCCTAATCTATCCAAAATTCGAATAATAGATTGTTTTAAAGTAGTCCCTCTTACAATACTATCGTCAATCATAACAAGATTGTCAGTAGGATTTACTGTGCCATAAGTAATGTCATAAATATGGGCTACCAAATCATCTCTGCTATCATCAGAAGTGATAAATGTTCTAAGTTTTGCATCCTTTATTGCAATCTTTTCAGCCCTTGGAGAAATCTTCATAATTTCAGCAATAGCATCATGACAAGGGCTTTCCCCCAATGCTTGTATTTTTCGTGTTTTAACTTTATTAAGATAGCTATCCACCCCTTTCATTAAGCCATAATAAGAAACCTCAGCCGTATTGGGGATGTAAGAAAATACCGTATTTCTTACATCTTTATCAATAGCATCTAATACTTTTGGGAAAATACGTTTCCCTAGTTCTAGGCGTTCGTTATAAATAGACGCATCATTACCTCTTGAGAAATAAATCCTTTCAAAAGAACATGCCTTCCTTTCTTGTGGCTCACGAACTTGTTTTTCCTGAATGCTTCCATCTTTTTTGATAATAAGCACATGCCCTCTTTTTAACTCTTTTATTTGCTCTGCTTTTACATTAAATGAGGTTTGTATAACTGGCCGTTCTGATGCTACAACCACCACCTCATCATCCTTATAATAATAGCCAGGACGAATTGCAGAGGGGTCGCGTAAAGCAAAAGCATCCCCATGCCCAATCATGCCACACATCACATATCCTCCATCCCAATATTTTGCTGAATTCACCAAAATTTCTTGTATATCTAATTCCTGTTCAATCTTTTGTGTGATTTCTTTTTTGGTAAACTCATCCTTGTATTTGTAATAAATTTTATCATTTTCTTCATCCAAAAAATGTCCTATTTTTTCTAAAATTGTAACCGTATCGGCCATCTCTTTTGGGTGCTGTCCTAAATCAGTAAGATGGGTGAAAAGTTCATCCACATTGGTCATATTAAAGTTGCCCGCCAAAACTAAATTTCTGGTTTTCCAATTATTTTGTCTTAAAAAAGGGTGGCATTGTTCAATGCTGTTCCCACCATAAGTGCCATAACGCAAATGTCCTAAAAACAACTCCCCAGTAAATGGAAGATTTTCTTTTAACCATTTGGTATCACTTAATTTTTCAGGATTTTTATCTTGCAAATCCACAAAGCGTTTGTTGGCTTGTTTAAAAACATCTTGAATAGGATTGGTAGCTACCGAGCGTTTTCTACTAATATATCTTTTCCCTGGCGGAACATCAATTTTAATATTTGCCAAACCAACACCATCTTGTCCCCTGTTGTGTTGCTTTTCCATGAGCAAATACATTTTATTTAATCCGTAAAATGCTGTGCCGTATTTTTTCTGGTAAAATGCTAATGGTTTTAGTAATCGGAGCATGGCTACTCCGCACTCGTGCTTTATGGCATCACTCATAGGGGTGGTTTTGAGGCTGCAAAATTAAGCTTTATTCTCTAATATTTTCATTAATCCATTAATTCCTGGATTGGTGTGGGTTTCTCCATCCACCACAAGTGTTGGGATTATCCTTTTTCCATTATTTATTTTCTCTACAAAAGAGATGGCCTCTTTATTATCTGTGATGATGATATATTCAAACTCCACTCCTTTTGATTTTAAGAAATTTTTTGCGTTTACGCAATCTGGGCACCAATCGGCTCCATAAATTTTAATGTTCATTTTCTATTAATTTAAATTTATATTCTGTTTTATTTTGTAAAATATTGCACTGCTGACAATGCGACAAATAGGTAAATTGAAAATGCTTCAAAATATCAAATCCTTGTGTTTGCACTTTAAATATCCCCGAGCATTCCAAATCTCCTTCTTCCGAAAATCTTATAATTCTAAACCCTAATTCCTCTTTTTCTAAACTGAACCATGAACCAGCTCCAATTCCGCCAAGCCACTGTGCCTTCTCTGGAATTGCATTTACTTTTTTTGGGACGACTATTTTCCCTTTCATTTTTCTATACTTTTTAAATAGCCAAGAATAGCATTTCTGTTTACTATTTCACAATCATTTTTATTTATAATATAATAAGATTGGTTAGCAATTCCTACATTTCTTTTTGGGGAAGGAGATATGCAGAAAGGATATTTTAACCTTAGTATTTTAATTAATGAAGGGCTTGCCGCTTTCATCACTGATGCTACAAAGCGTGAACAATTTGTTCCGATTTTAATAAAAGGCCCATATGGAATTGTTCCTTTTTTTTGCATCTTTTTTGCATATTCATATCCTTTTTCAAAATCAACTCCTGACAAAATTGATGCATACATTTGCCCTTCCCCATGATTGGATTTGTTATTTGCTATCTCCAATAAAATCGCTTTAATATTTTTAATTACCCCATTATTACAATCAGCAACATTAGTGATTTTCAGTTCATGATCTGTTTTTTCATCACGGACCCTCCCAAATCCAATAGGAGTATGATAGCGACCATAATCAAAATAAAAAACCTTTCCCTTTTTTGAATTTACAAGCAAAACGGCTGAATGCCCAGCTCTGTATTTTCCATTTTTTGCTATACCAAAAGTATTAGTTACAAAATCGTACCATCCTCCAGCAGATTGTACCATGGCTTCTGGCCAAGCCAAAGGAATAATGTAATCTATATTTTTCAAATTTTATGGTTTAAAAACTGCAAAATAACACAAATAATTGAAATTGATAAAGCTCTTTTTAAACAAATATTTCTTTTGGATACATACGATTTTATTTGATTTTTTTATCGGATTATTTATTATATGTTATCTTTGTGATATGAATGAATTTCAGATGAAAAAATATCTTTTTATTTTACTTTGTTTTTGCACTTTTTTTATTGCAAAAAGCCAAGTAGTTATCAATGAGTATTCTGCTGCTAATTACGATAGCTTTCAAGATAATTATGGGGAATATGAGGATTGGATTGAAATCTATAATACAACAGGGACAAGTGTTGATTTAAATGGATGGTATCTTTCCGATAAAGCTTCTAATCTTAGCAAATGGCAATTCCCTTCTTCTTTTATTGTCCCAGCTGGGAATTCCGTTTTGGTGTATTGTTCAGGCAGGGATGAAATAGTTGGCGCAAATGCACACAGCAATTTCAAACTGACCCAAACCAAAGGAAATGAAGGGATTTATCTTTCGGATGCAACTGGCTTAGTGGTTATAGATTCTTTAACAATAATCCCTAACCAAAAAGGCGACAGCAGAGGAAGAACGACAAATGGTGCAGCTAATTGGTCTGTTTTTCAAACTCCAACTCCAGGGGGAAACAATGTTGGAGCCATGCAAGAATATGCTACTGCCCCTGTTTTCTCGCTAAATTCTGGGTATTATGGTGCTCCTATTTCATTAAGTATCACTTCCCTAAATAATGATATTTACTATACCACAAATGGCGACTTTCCAGACAATACCGCAACCCTATATACGGGTCCGATTACGGTGGGCTCAACACAGGTGGTAAAAGCAGTGTCTTATAGTACAACAGCAAATGTCCCACAAAGCTTTATCGTCTTTAATACTTACTTTATTAACAGTACTCACACTATCCCAATCTTATCCATTTCAGGAACTCAAGTAGATGATCTTTTAAGTGGGTGGCCGTTTTCTAATTTAGAACCAGAAGGGACTATAGAGTATTTTGACGCTAACGGTCAGCTAATTGACAAAGGAACAGGAGAATATAATAAACATGGAAATGATTCGTGGGCTTATAACCAAAGAGGCTTTGACTATATCATGCGAGATCAGTTTGGTTATAATTATGCTATTAAAGATCAGATTTTCCCTAACAAGTCACGTGATAAATTTCAACGATTAATCCTAAAAGCTGCTGCAAACGATAATTTTTCTTTTGAAGATGGGGCTCATATAAGAGATGCTTACATCCATTCATTATCACAAACTGCTGATTTAAGAATGGATGAGCGTTCGTACATAGCGTGTATAGTTTATTTAAATGGCAACTATTGGGGGGTATACGATTTAAGAGAAAAGGTAGATGATCATGATTTTACCGATTATTATTACGATCAGGATAAGAACAATTTACAATACTTAAAAACTTGGGGGCAAACTTGGTCGGAATATGGGGGCCCTGCCGCTCAAAACGATTGGGATACTTTCAAAAATTTTGTCTTGAGTAATCCTATGTCTAATCAAGCAAATTATCAAATAGTAAAAAGTCAATTTAACACTGGAAGTTTGATTGATTATTTTCTAATAAATATGTACACAGTTTGTATGGATTGGCTCAATTGGAATACTGGTTGGTGGAGAGGAATGGATCCTAATGGAGATAAGAAAAAATGGCGTTATACCCTTTGGGATATGGATGCTACTTTTGGGCATTATATTAATTATACAGGCATCCCTAACACTACTCCTGCTGCTGACCCTTGCGACCCAAGTAGTTTGAGTGATCCTGGGAGCCAGGGACATATCCCTATTTGGAACGCACTGTTAACTAATCAAGAATTTTTTGATGATTATATTAATCGCTGGTCAGATATGAAAAACACTTATTTTGATTGTACTTATATGATTACTTATCTTGATAGCTTGATAAATATTATTGATCCAGAAATGCCAGGACAGATAAACCAATGGGGTGGCGGAACTTATGCTGATTGGCAACAAAATGTACAAGATTTAAGGGATTTTATCAACCAAAGATGTAGTACTATAAATGCCTCTTTTGTAAACCCTTGTTATCCGCAACTTTCAGGCCCATACAATGTAACGGTAATTATTGATGGAATTGGGGAAGTGAAAATGAGTGGGATTACAATCGATCAAAATAATTCTGGCTGGACAGGGCAATATTTTGGTGGGGTTACGCTTCCGTTTGAAGTGAAGAGTGGCACTTTCTATTATTGGGAAGTAGATCCAATAAATACTTATGTTTATGATTCTTTGGTGGATACTTTGTCTTTAAGTTTGTTGGGAGATGTAACTGTAACTGCTCACTTTACCCCACCTGTAGAATATAAAGACATTGTATATCTTGTTGTGCCGACAGGAACAAATTCAACTATTGATGCAAACGGAACTATTTTGAATGCTTTCCCATCCACTGTAACTTATGTACTTGGCGATACTGTTTTACTCAACCCAACTATTGATCCGCTTTACTATTTCGATTATTGGGAAGCTGACAGTAGTGTTATTATACCAAACACAAATACAGAGCAAGTGAGTTTTTATGCTAATTATCTGGATACAATTCGCTTACACACCATCTTAAAACCAACAATCTTATCTTTTATTGGTGGAGGAGATACGCTTTGTGTTAATGAAGATATTTTTGCAGAAGTATATGTTGATTTTAATGGAATTGCTCCTTTTACTTTTGTTTATGAAATTGATGGTATTACTCAACCCTCTATTACAACTACCAATAATCCGTATACAATTTTTACCAAACAGGCAGGAACTTACACACTACAAAGCTATGCAGATGCAACAGGAATTGGGGTAACTTCTGGTTCAGCAATTGTAGTGGAAAATATGCCTCCAATTGCACAGTTTAATATTTCCCCGGATATACTTTCTATACTTCATCCGCAAGCACATTTTATTGCTGATACTATAAGAATCAGAAATTGGATTTGGAACTTTGGCGACAATTCCTTTGATAGTTTGAGTTACAATCCATATCATCTCTATGCGGATTCAGTCGGCTTATACCAAATAACTTTGATTGTTACGGATGTCAATAATTGTAAGGATACTACATTTAACCAGCTTTGGGTAAAAGATGAATATTGGTTGTACATTCCTAATAGTTTTTCGCCAGATTGGGATGGAATAAATGATAAATTCTGTATTAGTTATCATGCTATTAGAGAAGAAACTTTCACTTTCAATGTGTATAACCGAATTGGTGAATTAATTTTCTCAACCAACAATATTCACGAATTAAATTGTGATAAAGGTTGGTATGGGAAACATAGAGAAAGCGGCAAAGAGTTGCCAATGGGCACTTATGTGTATGAAATTTATTTCAAAGATTTTGAGGGATGGAAACACCAAGATTTTGGCTACATCAATATAATTCGATAAAAGTATTTTTTGAGCTTTTAAGAAACTTTTAGCATTGCCCTTTTTTGCAAACTAAGCTTATTTTCCTCTGCAAATTCTTCTAAAATTTTAAAGAAATTCAATATCTCCATTTCTTTATTTTCAGCATTTATGGTAACTAATCGAACAAATTCTTCTCCTTTAAACGATCCGTATCCTACTAAAAGTTTCTTAGCATGATATAGTTTTGTGCACAACTCTTTGGCTTCAAATTCTTTGTAGTTAAAACAGATAGACAAAGAATCTCCGTCATTATAAAGGGTATAATTTGGATTATTTCTTACATACTTTCTTGCTATTTTTGAGGTTTCGAAAAGATGCTCAACAATGCTAGATAATCCTTTTGTTCCGACTGCCTTCCAGAGCGTCCAAAATTTAAGTGCATCATTTCTTCTACCACATTGGAAAGAGGTCTTTCCTAAATTATAATTATCCGAGTGGGTTTGATACAAATAATCTGCCTCATTATTAAATGAGTTGAATAGGTTTTGTATTTCATTTACAAGCAGAAGCGAACAAGTAAGCGGTGTCCCCAACATTTTGTGTGCATTAAAACTGAAAGAATCCGAATGTTCAATCCCTTCTAATAAGCTTTTGTACTTTGGGCTAAAAACAACTGCTCCTTGATAAGCTCCATCTACATGCAACCAAAGCTCGTATCTTTTACAAATATTACTTAGCTCTTTTACAGAGTCAAAAGCGCCCAAAACAGTTGTTCCTGCTGTTGCATTTACATAAAAAGGAACAAGTCCTTTTTGGATATCTTTTTTTATACATTCTTCCAGTTTTTCAGGAATCATTTCTCCCTTGTTATTGGTTGGAATATATCGTAAATTATCTCTCCCAATGCCTGCAAAAGAGGCATTTTTAGCATTTGAATAGTGCGACTCAAAAGAGGTATAAGCTACCATTGTTTTAATAACTCCGCTATTTGGAATTTCTAAATCTTTTTTATCTCTGGCCATAATTAAAGCCATAAAATTGCTCATGGATCCGCCAGTTGGGAAGGTGCCTCCAGAATGATTACTATACCCAATCATCTTGCATATTTTCTCTATTATTTCTGATTCAACAGCAGTTTGAGGGCCTGAAACTTTATATGTATACATACTTGTATTAAGCATTACAGCTAACAAATCTCCCAATACCGCCTTACTATTTCTCCCACCCCAAAGTTGATTAAAAAATCTATTGCTTGCCGTTTTTGGTGTTTTTAAAACCAAATCCTTTAGCACTTTTGAAAATTCTGAAGTAATGGTGGGATTCTCTGGAAGCGACAGATCTATTTTTTCATACAATTCCTTGGCTTTAATAGGAGTAGATACTGGATTTTCCTTCTCCTGAAATAGCAGTTCATCTACTATGGAGTTAAAAAGTAATAAATCTTCACGCATTGCTTTTGACATTATTATATTTTTTTGGTGGAGATAGTGGGATTCGAACCCACGACTTCTTGCATGCCATGCAAGCACTCTAGCCAACTGAGCTATACCCCCAACAGCAGGCAAATTTAAAGTAAATTCCTTACTTTTGAGCAATGATTCCGTCAGAAATTAAAAGAAGGATAATTACACAACTTGGTAATGCCTTAAATACGACTATTACTGTTAATGGAGAATCCTCAATAGTTGGCGGATGCATTAATAATGCCATCAAAATCAATACCAATAAAGGGGATTTCTTTGTAAAATGGAATACAAATTCCAAAGCAAATATGTTCCAATCTGAATATAATGGATTAAAAGTGTTGAAAGATACAAATACGATACGCATCCCTAATGTACTTTGTTTTGATGATGATTTTTTGATTCTTGAATTTATTCCTCCTTCTAATCCTAACAATGCTTTTTGGGAAGTTTTTGGGCAAAAATTAGCTTTAATGCATAAACAAACACATTCAAAATTTGGACTGGATTTTGATAATTATATTGGTTCCTTATGCCAAGACAATACGCAAAACAAAAATTGGACTGAATTTTTTATTCAAAACAGATTGCAAGCACAGCTATCTATTGGGAATTTCTCAGGAACTCTTTTATCCGATTTTGATAAATTATTTCAAAAGCTTCCAAATCTTTTCCCCAATGAAAAACCAGCTTTATTGCATGGTGATTTGTGGAGTGGAAATTTTTTAGCCAAAAACGGAGATACTCCCATGCTAATTGATCCTGCAATATATTATGGGAATAGGGAAATGGACATTGCAATGAGCAAGCTTTTTGGTGGGTTCAACTCTGATTTTTATTTTGCTTACAATGAGAGCCATCCGCTTGAAAATGGATGGGAAGAAAGAATACAAATTTGTAATTTGTATCCTCTTTTGGTACATGTAAATCTTTTTGGTGGAGCATATATCAATCAAGTGAAAAATATTTTGTCTTATTATGTAGGATAGTTTAAATTCTAAAATGCAAAAACTATATTTGCACACATTATATTTAAATGGTTAAATGAGTAAGTTCAAGCAATACAAACAGTTAAGTTTACCTAATATTCATAAGGAAGTTTTAGGAAATTGGAGGAGTACTTCAGTATTTGAAAAGAGTATTGAAAGTAGAAAAGGAAATCCTACATTTACTTTTTATGAAGGACCTCCTTCTGCAAACGGAATGCCTGGGATTCACCATGTCATTGCGCGTACGATTAAAGATTTATTTTGTCGCTACAAAACTCTACAAGGATTTCAGGTAAACCGAAAAGCAGGATGGGACACACATGGGCTTCCTGTAGAATTGGGGGTTGAAAAAGAATTAGGAATTACAAAAGAAGATATTGGGTCAACAATATCCATTGAAGATTATAATAAAGCTTGCCGAACCAATGTAATGAAATACAAAGGGAGTTGGGAGGATATTACTGAAGAAATGGGCTATTGGGTAGATATGCAAAACCCTTATTTAACCTATGACAATAAATACATTGAAAGCGTTTGGTGGCTTTTGGGAAAAATGCACAAAAAAGGATTGCTCTACAAAGGACATACCATTCAGCCTTTTTCACCAAAAGCAGGAACAGGACTAAGCACACATGAACTCAATCAACCAGGATGTTATCGTGATGTAAAGGATACTTCTGCAATTGCTCAGTTTAAAGTAATTAAAGATGAAAAATCTAATTCCTTATTTGGTAGTACAAATCATGATATTTATTTTCTAGCTTGGACAACTACCCCTTGGACATTACCTTCTAATACCGCACTGGCTGTTGGTAAGAAAATAGATTATTTATTAGTAGAAACACTAAATCAATATACCGGAAAAGCAATTGCTGTTGTTGTTGCAAAGGAGTTAGCTTCAAAATATTTTACTCCTGAAAATGAAGAGCTAAAATCTGAAGACTATGAAACTGGCAATAAAAACCTTCCTTACAAATTCATTTCAGAATTTAAAGGAGATAGCTTAGAAGGGTTAAGGTATGAGCAACTGTTAGCTTACGCACAACCTGAAGATGGAGATGCTTTTAGAGTATTATTGGGTGATTTTGTAACCATTGAAGATGGAACTGGAATTGTGCATTTAGCACCAAGCTTTGGTGCAGATGATAATCGACTGGCAAAACAAAATGGAATTGGGAGTTTAACTTTAGTAAACAGACAAGGAAAATTTGTTGATGAAGTAACTGATTTTGCGGGTATGTATGTGAAAGATGAATACTATGCAGAAGGAGAAGAAAAACCAAAACTCTCTGTTGATGTCCAGATTGTAATCAAATTAAAAGAAGATAACCTTTGCTTTAAAGCAGAAAAATATGAGCATTCATATCCTCATTGTTGGCGTACCGACAAGCCTATTTTATACTATCCTATGGACAGTTGGTTTGTGAAAACTACCGACTACAAAACAAGGATGATGGAGCTCAACAATACCATTAATTGGAAACCAAAATCAACTGGTGAAGGGAGGTTTGGAAACTGGCTTGAAAACTTGGTGGATTGGAATTTATCGCGTTCTCGTTTTTGGGGAATTCCGATTCCAATTTGGAGAACTGAAGATGGAGAATCAGAAATCTGCATTAGCTCGATAGAGGAATTGAAACCTGAAATTGAAAAATCAATTGCAGCAGGAATAATGAAAACTAACCCTTTAGCCGAATTTAAGGTAGGTGATTTCTCAGAAGAGAACTACAATACCTTTGATTTACATAGGCCTTATGTTGATGATATTATTTTAGTTTCTGAAGATGAAACCCCAATGACAAGAGAATTAGATTTGATTGATGTTTGGTTTGATTCTGGGGCAATGCCTTATGCACAATTGCATTATCCATTTGAAAATAAAGATGTTTTTGAACAAAATTATCCTGCTGATTTTATTGCGGAAGGAGTTGATCAGACAAGAGGATGGTTCTTCACATTGCATGCAATTTCAACTATGCTGTTTGATTCTGTTGCCTATAAAAATGTAATTTCAAACGGTTTGGTCTTGGACAAAAACGGAAACAAAATGTCTAAACGATTAGGAAATGCGGCTGATCCTTTTCAAATAATTGACAAATATGGGGCTGATGCCACAAGGTGGTATATGATTTCTAATGCGCAAGCCTGGGATAATCTAAAATTTGACGAAAGCGGAATTGGAGAAGTCCAAAGGAAATTCTTTGGAACGCTCTATAACACTTATTCTTTCTTTGCACTTTACGCCAATATAGATAGCTTTTCTTTTTCTGAAGATGTAATTGTACTAGCAGAAAGAGATGAGCTTGACAGATGGATTCTTTCAGAACTAAATACCTTAATTAAGGAAGTTGAGGGGAATTATGAAAATTATGAACCTACTCGTTCGGCACGCTTAATTCAAGATTTTGTAATTAATAAATTAAGTAATTGGTATGTTCGTTTAAGCAGGAGACGCTTTTGGAAAGGGGAGTATAATAAGGCTAAGATTTCGGCATATCAAACTCTTTATGAGTGTTTAGAAAAAGTAGCAATTATTTCTTCTCCTATTGCACCATTTTTTATGGATAATTTGTTCCAGGATTTGAACTCTGTTTGTAAAAAAATGGGGGTGGAATCTGTTCATCTAGCTGATTTTCCAAGTATAAACAGTGCAGTTATTGATATTGATTTAGAGGAAAAAATGCAATTGGCACAAAACATTACCTCTCTTGCGCTATCATTGAGAAAAAAGGAACAAATTAGAGTAAGGCAACCACTTCAAAAAATAATGGTGCCTATTGTAAATGCTAAAATGGAAACTTCCATTAAAGGAGTTGAAAAGATAATCTTAAGTGAAATTAATGTAAAGGAAATTGAATATTTAACAGTAGATTCTGGGATATTAACTAAGCAAATAAAACCTAATTTTAAAACACTTGGCCCAAAGTTTGGGAAAGACATGAAGTTGATTTCTGGGGCTATTGCTCAATTTACAAATGAAGATATTAAGGAAATTGAAAGAGACGGAAGTTATAAAATTAATGATACAATTACTATTAATTTAACAGATGTTGAAATTAGTTCTGCTGATGTTCCTGGATATATTGTAAGTAGTAGTAATGGAGTGACAGTAGCGCTTGATATTACTATTTCTCAAAATCTGAAAGATGAAGGTTTGGCTCGAGAGTTTGTAAATAGGTTGCAAAATTTAAGAAAAGAAAAGAATTTTGAAGTTACCGATATGATTCATATTGAAGTAGAAAAAAATCAAGCAATAACAAATGCAATTAATAATAATTTAGAGTATATTTGTAGTGAAACTTTAGCAAAAGTACTTAGCTTTACTGAAGATAGTAGTTTTGAAGGAGAAACGATAGATTTAATTGATACCTTAACTGCAAGTGTTAAAATAATTAAAATTAGGAATCATGGCTAATAAAAACGCTTACACCAATAAAGAGCTTAACGAATTTAAGCAAATAATTATTGAAAAAATTGAAAGGGCTAAAGAAGATTTATCTCTTTTGAAAAGTGCTTATGCAAATGATGCGGATAATGGAACGGAAGATACTTCTCCTACTTTTAAGGCCTTTGAGGAAGGATCAACCACACTTTCAAAAGAAGAAAATATGAAACTTGCTATGCGACAGGAAAAATTTATTAATAATTTGAAAAACGCACTTATTCGAATCCAGAATAAATCCTATGGCGTATGCAGAGTTACCGGAAAACTGATTTCTAAAGATCGCTTAAAATTGGTTCCCCACGCTACCTTAAGTATTGAAGCCAAGAAAATGCAATAATTTCTTTTGAGAAAAATTCTTTTAACATCTTTTATTCTTCTTGTTTTTGATCAAATCTTGAAATTTTGGGTAAAAACCCATATGTTTTTAGGTCAGGAATATCAAATTTTTGATTGGTTTATCATTCACTTTACTGAGAATAATGGCATGGCTTTTGGTATGGAGTTTGGCGGAGAATTAGGAAAAATATTACTTACTGTTTTCAGGATTATAGTTGTGATTGTTGGTATTTATTATGTTAAATCGATAATAAAACCTCAACTTTCTATTGGCGCTTTAATCGCACTCGGACTAATTATTGGAGGTGCTATTGGGAATATTATTGACAGCATATTTTATGGTGTAATTTTTAACGATAGTTATAATAGTATTGCTACTTTTTTTCCTGATATGGGAGGTTATTCATCTTTACTACACGGTAAAGTAGTAGATATGTTTTATTTCCCGCTAATAAATAGTCATTATCCTAACTGGCTCCCTTTTTGGGGTGGGGATCATTTTATCTTTTTTCGCCCTGTTTTTAACCTTGCAGATGCAGGAATTTCTGTTGGTATTTTTATGATTCTTCTTCTTTACAGAAAGCAATTCAGCTGATAAATTACTAGGGGGTATTACCCCTTTGAATTTCGCCGTAGATAGATCCAGAAATACTTTTTCTTTTAGAATGTTTTTTAATACGCTCATTAATTTTTCTAAATACCCCCATAATAACAAATAAGTATTTACTAGTTAATGGTATTTTTACACTCCCCCATTCTTCAGGAAATCTATAATCATATTTATTTAAAAAGGGGCCGAAAATATAAGTTGCTCGTTCTTTAATCTCATCTGTATAATAGTCAGATAAATTTTTTCTTTTCCCTTGTGTTTTGTTGGCAATTAGTAGAGGGGTAGGATTTAAAACCCCTGCTTTTTCAAGTGCAGTTATGTAATCATTTGCTATATTTTCATATCGTATTACATAATCACATTTATCAATCGTAACACTTGATGTATTATCGTATGGTTTGTGATAAAATTTTATAAAATATTCCTGGAAAGAAGCATTATTCTCTTTTATAAAATTAAATCTTACTCTATGCTTTTTTGTGATGTGCCCTTCATTTTCGACAAAAAGATCAGGATTTGTAAAATTTCCTTTTGCATTTGTCTTCATTTTCTCATAAACAGTTACTACGATTTCCATTGGATTTCTAAGTACTGCAAATACAAAATATTTTTTTTCTACTATTGTGGCTATCTTTATAAATTCATGATACAAAGAGTGTTTTCTTAAATATGGCTCTCCTTCATACTTTGTATATAATTCTTTCGAAATAGCAGAAGATGCCGAAAAAGGTAAGCCAATAAAAAGAAATTTATATTTATGACTTATGATCATTTATAGTAAATTATTCTTGATTAAGTATTCTGCAATTTGTACTGTGTTTGTTGCTGCTCCTTTTCTTAAATTATCTGCAACCACCCACATATTTAAAGTTTTCTCTTGAGAAAAATCTCTTCTTATTCTACCAACAAAAACCTCCTCTTTTTTATGAGAATTTATTGGCATTGGATATTCGTTTTTTGTTGGGTTATCTACTACAACTACTCCTTCCATCTGATTTAATGCAAATCTAACTTCATCTAAATCAAAGTCATTTTCAAAAGTGATATTTACACTTTCTGAGTGACCGCCAACCACAGGAACCCTAACAGCAGTTGCTGTTACTTCTATAGTTTCATCTAAAATTTTCTTGGTCTCATTAGTCAATTTCATCTCCTCTTTGGTATAGCCATTTTCCTGAAAAAAATCACAATGCGGTAAAGCATTTTGGTGAATTGGGTGAGGATAAGCCATTTCTCCATTAATCCCTTTTTCTTCATTTTCCAATTGTTCAACAGCTTTTTTCCCTGTTCCTGTAATGGATTGATAAGTGGAAACTACTACTCTTTTTACACTATACTTTTTATGAAGTGGGGCCAAAGCCATAACTAACTGTATAGTAGAACAATTCGGGTTCGCAATAATCATATCTGATTTCTCAAGTTCAGAACCATTTATTTCAGGAACAATTAATTTATGTTTTTTTGACATTCTCCAATAGGATGAATTATCAATTACTTTGCATCCTTTTTCAGCCAATTTTGGTGCCCAAATTTTAGCAACCTCTCTCCCAGCAGACAAAAGTGCTAAATCTACCTCTCTTTCCTGCAAATCAGAAAGGGAGATAACTTCATTGTCTTGCCCTAAATAATTTACCAATTTTCCACAGGATTTTTCTGAGGCAACTGGGATCAGTTCTGTTAAAGGAAAATTCCTTTCCGCAAGCACTTCTAACATCTCCTGTCCTACCATTCCTGTTACACCAACTATTGCAATTTTCATTTTCCTTTTTTAACAATGCAAAAGTAGTATATTTACGGACTATGAAGAAGTGCTTTTTTATTTTTATATTGTTTAGTCAATCCTTAGTAAGTGTTGCTCAATTTACGGATGATTTCTCGGATGGTGATTTTACAAATAACCCCACTTGGAATGGTGATGTTAGTAGGTTTGATACTAACATTACCCTTTTACATCATTTGCTAGACACTGTGAATGGCGAAAGTTATTTATCAACAGAATGTAAAGTTGCATTTAGTGCTATTTGGGAGTTTGATATTACTCTATTATTTGACCCATCAACTTCAAATTATTCTAAGATATATTTGATGTCAAACAAATCAGATTTAACCTCCAATTTAAATGGTGTTTTTGTAAAAATAGGTGGAGAAAGTGGAGCGATAGATAATGTAAGCTTATATACTCAAAGTGGAAATTCTACCACTAAAATTATTGATGGAATTCTAGGGATTGCTGCATCAAATCCTGACCTAAAAGTAAAAGTTATACGAGATAGTATTGGAAACTGGGAGCTTATTGTCGGAAATCCTAATTTTCCAACTTCACAAGGAACGGCTTTTGACACTACAATTATTTCTTCTGACTACTTTGGTGTATTGTGCAAATACACTAAAACGCGCTCTGATTTATTTTACTTTGATAATTTTAATGTAAGTGGTAGTTTCTTAGTAGATACTATAAAACCAGAAGTTACAAATGTCCAAATAAACTCTGCTTCATCTGGATTAGTAATTTTTTCTGAACCTGTTGATTCCATTACAGCAGTTAATCCTGCAAATTACACCCTTGATAATGGTCTTGGAAATCCTACCAACATTGTATTTGATAATCAAAAGACTGTTGAAATATTTTTTACAAACCCTTTTGTAAACCTCACTGTTTATTTACTTGACATCAATAATGTTCAGGATATAGCACAAAATAATATGCTTCCTTTTTCCATTAATCTTAGTTATTTTATACCTCAATTTAATGATATCGTAATCAATGAAATATATGCCGACCCCACACCATCTATTGGCTTACCAGATGTAGAGTACATTGAACTTTATAATAGAACAAATACTGAAATTGATTTAACAGATTGGACCATTACAATTGGAACAACTGAAAAGCAATTTCCTTTGTCAATAATTGAAGCAGATAGTTTTGTGATTTTGATAAAAGAAGATGCAATTGACTCTTTTCCAAACAACATTTCAAAAATTGGTTTTTCTTCCATTTCATTAACTAATGCTGGAGCCGATTTAATCCTCAAAGACAATAATGGGAAATTGATAAATGCTATTTCTTATACCGATAGGTGGTATAATAATGACAATAAATCAGATGGAGGTTGGAGTATTGAAAGGGTAAATCCAAATCTATTTTGTGAAGGAAAAAATAATTGGAGGGCTTCTGTTGCCAATATTGGCGGTTCCCCTGGAAAAGCAAATTCTGTTTTTGGAGAATCTGTTTTTATTGACGCTTTCAGAATTACAAAAGCATTTATTATTGACAGTAATAAAGTTCAAATCCACTTCAATAAAAACCTAGATAGTTTGATTTTAGTGAATAGTGTCTTTTTTGAGATAAATGGGAACATCCCGATAAAAAGTACGCCAATTACTCCTTTTTTTAGTAGTGTAAATTTGATTTTTGGATTTGATTTTTTAGCAAACAATACCTATACACTGACTGCAAATAACTTGATGGATTGCTCTGGAAATTTACTTTCAAATAGCATGATTTTTGGAATTCCAGATTCTGCTTTGGAAAATGATATTATTATCAATGAAATCTTGTTTAACCCAAAAGATGACGGAGTGGATTATGTAGAAATCTATAATAAGTCGGATTCTTATTTTGATTTGAAAAATTTGCGAATTGCTAATTTTGAGTTTTCTGGATTTGAGAATAAAAATATTGCTAAAAACTCAAAAGTAATTACAGAAGAAACGCATCTTTTTGCCCCAAAAACTTATTTGGTTTTATCCTCTGATTCTGCAAAAGTAAGGGCACAATATTATTGTGAAAACCCGTACAATTTTATTGTAGTAGAAAGTTTGCCTACTTTATCCAATGATGAGGGGGAAATTTGTATTGTGCATCAATCCTTAAATCAAATAATTGATGCTTTTGCTTATCATGAAGATATGCATTTTTCGTTATTGGAAACAGAAGATGGGATAAGTTTGGAGCGTTTAGATGTAAATACTAAAACACAAAATGCAACTAATTGGCATTCGGCAGCAAGTACTGTTGGTTTTGGAACGCCAACTTATGAAAATTCTCAAATGTACATCAGTCAAAGTATAGGAGAAATGAATATTGACCCAAAATCATTTACCCCCAACAATGATGGGAATAAAGATGTAGTAGCTATTGCATGGAATTTTAGTAAAACGAATTTAATGGCTACAATCAAAATATTTGATAGTAAAGGACGGCTAGTGAATAGCCTAATGAATAATGAAATGATTGGAAACAAGGGAAGTACAAATTGGGATGGCACCTCAGAAGATGGCTTACAATTAAATACAGGAATGTATATTATTTGGATGGAAGTTTTCTCTGAAAATGGAGATGCTGAGCGTTTCAAAAAAGTGGTTGTTCTTAGTAGATAATGCCCACCACTGAGCATATAAAAACCTTACTGAACAACATTCCTCAAAAAGTTGGTATTTATCGCTATTACGATAAAAATGAAAAATTGCTTTATATAGGTAAGGCAAAAAACATAAAGAAAAGGGTTTCCTCTTATTTCACAAAAAAACAAGAAAGTGGAAAAATAAAGGTATTAGTCAGCAAAATATTTGACATACAATATGTAGTGGTGCAAACTGAAATGGATGCTTTGCTTTTAGAAAACAACCTCATTAAAAAGCACCAGCCCAAGTATAATGTAATGCTGAAAGATGGAAAAACTTACCCTTGGATTTGTGTGAAAAACGAACCTTTCCCTAGAATTTTCCAGACACGAAATGTGATTAAAGATGGCTCCCTTTATTTTGGTCCATACACTTCTGTTCGGCTAGTAAAAACGCTTTTAGAATTCTTTCATCAATTGTATCCTTTACGAAATTGTACTTTGAATTTATCTGAAAAAAATATAAAAGCAGAAAAATTTAAAGTGTGTTTGGAATACCATATGGGGAATTGCTTAGGGCCTTGTATTGGGGAACAAGAAACTGTTGATTATCAAATTGGCATTGAACATATCAAACAAATAATAAAGGGAGATATAAAATCCGTTATTCAGCATTTAAAAACTGCCATGATTGAGTTTTCTAAAAAGATGGAGTTTGAAAAAGCACAATCCGTAAAAGAAAAAATGGTGCTATTAAAAAATTACCAGGCAAAATCAACTATTGTAAATCCAAAAATAAATGATGTGGATGTATTCACTATCGTTTCAGATGAAAAAACCGCTTTTGTAAATTATCTAAAAATAAACTCTGGGGCAATTACTCAGGCACACACTTTGGAGCTGAAGAAAAAACTAGAAGAAAGAGAAGAAGATCTTTTACAGTTGGCTATTGTGGAGCTGCGACAAAGGTTTCATTCTACATCAAAAGACATTTACTGTTCCCATTCGCTTGAAAATGTATGGGAAGATTTGAGTATTACTATCCCAAAAATTGGAGATAAAAAGAAGCTCATTGACCTTTCTTTTCGAAATGCAAAATACATGCAGTTAGAACATCAAAAGCGAAAAATCAATAATCGAGAAAGGCTTGATAATAAGCGTGTTTTGCAGCAATTGCAAAAAGATTTACGAATGTTAGATAGGCCAAGACATATTGAGTGTTTTGATAATTCCAATATACAAGGCAGCAACCCGGTTGCCGCTTGTGTGGTGTTTAAAAACGCAAAACCAAGCAAAAAAGATTACCGCCATTTTAATATTAAAACGGTAGTTGGTCCTGATGATTTTGCAAGCATGGAAGAGGTGGTATATAGGCGATATAAACACCTTTTGGAAGAAGAACATCCTTTGCCAGAACTCATAGTAATTGATGGAGGGAAGGGGCAACTCAGTTCGGCAGTAAAAAGTTTAGAAAAATTAAAGCTGAGAGGGAAGATAGCTATTATTGGTATTGCCAAACGCTTGGAAGAAATCTATTTTCCAGGGGATAGTGTGCCACTTTATTTGGACAAGCGCTCTGAAAGTTTAAAGCTGATACAACAACTAAGAGATGAAGCCCACCGCTTTGGCATTTCGCACCACCGTAAGCAAAGAGGGAAAGATAGCTTAGGAACTTCATTAGATAAAATAGAAGGAATAGGCCCAAAAACTGTGGAATTATTACTTGCTCATTTTGGTTCAGTAAAGCAAGTAATGAAAGCCGAAAGAAAAGAATTAGAGAAACTGATTGGAGAGAGTAGGACCAAACTAATTCAACCTATCTGACAATAATCGCATTTGGTTTTTTGGTGATTTTTTATCATATAAAATATTATACACGGTCTCAGCAATTGGTATTTCAATTTTTTGCTTTTCGTTTATTTCATTTATACACTTAACCGCATAATAGCCCTCTGCCACCATCTTGAGTTTCATTTGTGCAGCATTTACACTATATCCTCTGCCAATCATTTCTCCAAAAGTTCTGTTTCGACTAAATTGAGAGTAGGCGGTTACCAGTAAGTCTCCCAAATATGCTGATTCTTTAATGTCTCTTTCTATTGGGTGAACCCCATCTACAAATCGTTTTATTTCTCTAATCGCATTGGAAATCAGTACCGCTTGAAAGTTGTCCCCATAGCCCAATCCATGGCAAATCCCCCCTGCTAAAGCAATTACATTTTTAAGCACTGCCGCATATTCTGTTCCGTAAATATCATCCGAAATATTAGTTTTAATATATCGGCAAGCAATTTTATTGGCAAACCAATCTGCTTTTTTTACATCTTGTGAGGCAATGGTAAGGTAAGAGAGTCGCTCCATGGCGACCTCTTCTGCATGGCATGGCCCTGTCAAAACGCCTATATTATCAAAATCTACTTCATATTGGTTATGCAAAAATTCTCCGATAATGGTGTTGTTTTCAGGAACAATTCCTTTTATAGCAGAAACAATAAATTTGTCTTTTATTGGGAATTTAATTTGTTTTAGGGTGCTTTTTACAAAGGCAGAAGGAATTGCTAAAATTAAACAATCTGCCGCTTTTACAATTTCATTTATGTCAGAAGAAAGTTTGAGCTTTGATTTTTTAAGCTCTGCCGAACTAATATAATTTGGGTTGTGTCCGAATTTTTGAATGTGAGCAATCGCATCTTCATTTCGCATCCACCACAAAACAGATTCTACATTTTCACCTAACATTTTAACAATGGCGGTTGCCCAACTACCCCCTCCAATTACTGCTATTTTAGAATTCTTTTTCAAAATAATTAGTCGGTAGTTTCTGACTCTGTATTTTTTTCTGCTTTCATTTGTGGGAAAAATAAGACATCTTGTATAGAGTTGCTATTGGTCATAATCATGCTCAACCTATCAATACCAATACCCAAACCTGCAGTTGGTGGCATTCCGTATTCAATCGCTCTTAGGAAATCTTCATCTAGTAACATTGCTTCATCATCTCCTCTTTTTCCTAATTCCAATTGCTCTTCAAACCTTGCTCTTTGATCAATTGGGTCATTCAATTCCGTAAAGGCATTACAGATTTCTTTTCCATTACAAATCGCTTCAAAACGCTCTACCAAACCTTCATGTTCTCTGTGTTTTTTAGCCAATGGAGACATCTCAACGGGATAATCTGTAATAAATGTAGGTTGTATTAATTGACCTTCACATTTTTCGCCAAATATTTCGTCAATTAATTTTCCTCTTCCCATACTTTTATCAACCTCAATACCTAATTTCTTAGCTGTTTTAAGCATAGTGGCCTCATCCATTTTTGAAATATCAATTCCTGTAAAGTGCTCAATTGCTTCATACATAGTATAACGCTTCCATGGTCTTTTAAAGTTGATTACATTTTCACCAACCTGAACTTCTGTTTTCCCATGTAAATCCATAGCAATTTTTTCCACCATTTCTTCAACCAAATCCATCATCCAAAAATAATCCTTATAAGCAACATATAATTCCATTTGTGTGAATTCAGGATTATGGAATCTACTCATTCCCTCATTTCTGAAATCTTTTGAGAACTCATACACCCCATCAAAACCACCTACAACTAATCTTTTAAGATAAAGTTCATTTGCAATTCTGAGGTACAATTCCATATCCAAAGTATTGTGATATGTTTTAAACGGACGGGCTGCTGCACCACCATAAAGCGGTTGTAATATTGGTGTTTCAACTTCCAAATAGCCTTTATCGTTTAAATAAGACCGCATTGAATTTGTAAGTTGAGTCCTTTTAATAAACGCCTCTTTCACGTTAGGGTTTACTACCAAGTCCACATATCTTTGTCTGTATCTTTTTTCAGGATCAGTAAAGGCATCATGCACAGCTCCATCTATATCCACCTTTGGCAAAGGCAATGGTCGTAAAGATTTTGTAAGTAGAGTTAGTTCTTTAACTTTTACTGAAATCTCTCCAACTTTTGTTGTAAAAACCGTTCCTTTTAATCCAATAATATCACCTATATCCAATAATTTTTTAAATACCGTATTATACATTGTTTTATCCTCTCCTTCACAAATTTCATCTCTATTTACATAAATCTGAATTTTTCCATCACTATCTTGTAACTCAGCAAATGATGCTTTTCCCATTATTCTTCTGCTCATTAATCTTCCTGCAATTACAACACTACGTTCTTCTCCTTCTTTATAATTTTCTTTGATTTGTTTGGATGTACAGTCTACATCAAACATATGAGCTGGATATGGGTCAATCCCTAAATCTCTTAATTTTTGTAAAGATTCCCTTCTGACTATTTCTTGTTCGGAAAGCGCTCTTGTCATGCTATTATTTTTTTACAAATATAGGAATTCTATTATCCTATTATTTCGTATTTTCGACTTCTTTTAACAAGTCTATTTTAATATCAAAAAAAGAAATGATTATGAAAATGAATGATTATATAAATGACTTTACAAATCATTTATCAGATGCTATAAATATAGCTGAAAATACAAGCCTATCCCTTTGTAAAAAAGAAATAAGGAATGTCTTAATTTGTGGATTAGGAGGTTCTGGAATAGGCGGAACAATAGTGTCGGATATTATTTCTGGTGATGTTAATATTCCTATTGCTTCAACAAAAGATTATAGTATTCCAAATTTTGTCAATGAGTACACTCTTGTAATCGCTAATTCTTATTCTGGTAATACTGAAGAAACTCTGTATGCTTTAGAAAAATGTCAATCAAAAGGTGCTGAAATTGCTATTATTACATCTGGAGGATTGCTTAAAACAATTGCTGAAGAAAATCATTATAACAAAATAATTATTCCAGGCGATCAGCCTCCTAGAGCTATGTTTGGTTATGCATTTACAGAACTTTTCTTTTTGTTAAATCATTACGGAATTATTACTGACTCTTTTAAATCTGATTTTGAAAAAGCGATTGCTTTGTTAGATACTGAAAAAGATGACATCCAAAAGCAAGCTATGGAGTTGGCGAAAAAAATGTACAAACAAACTCCAGTTATATATGTTGCAAATGGGTTTGAAGGTGTGGCTGTAAGGTTTCGCCAGCAAATAAATGAAAATAGTAAAATGTTATGTTGGCACCATGTTGTTCCTGAGATGAACCATAATGAACTTTTGGGTTGGAGGACAAATGTAGATGATTTGGCTGTAGTTTATTTTCGAAATAAATCTGATTATGACAGAAACCAAATCAGAATGGATATTAACAAAAAGGTAATTGAGAAATATACTGATAATATTACT
>DUAL01000157.1:22989-24271 GCA_012960835.1 Flavobacteriales bacterium
AGTAAAAAAGTAAAGTTTGAAGATTTAGGGCTAATTGATTATAAAAAATGCTGGGATTATCAAGAAGAACTTTTTAGTAAAATTTTAGCCGTAAAATCAGCTAACAGAAAAGAAGATAAATCAGATGCTACTGAAAATTATTTACTTTTTTGTGAGCACCCTCATGTATACACATTAGGTAAGAGTGGTGATAAAACCAATCTTTTAGTAAATGAGGACTATTTAAAAAGTAGGGGCGCTACTTTTTATAAAATAAACAGGGGTGGAGATATTACCTACCATGGGCCTGGACAAATTGTTGGTTATCCAATTTTAGATTTGGATAATTTTTTTACAGACATCCATAAGTATTTGCGCCTTTTAGAAGAAGCAGTAATTCTCACTTTAAAAGAGTATGGACTAGAAGGAGAAAGATCGGGTGGAGAAACTGGAGTTTGGTTTGATGTAGGAACCTCTAAGGCTAGAAAAATTTGCGCACTTGGCGTAAAAACAAGCAGATGGGTGACTATGCATGGTTTTGCATTTAATGTGAATTCTGATTTGTCCTATTTCGGAAATATTATTCCATGCGGAATTGCTGACAAGCAAGTAACTTCATTAGAAAAAGAGATAGGAAGGCCTGTAGATATGAAAGACGTGAAAGAAAAAATTAAATCATACTTAATTCACTTATTTGAAATGGAAATAATTTAAAATGAAAAAGCTATTAAAATATCTTTTAGTAATTTTTGTACTCCTGAATATACTCATTCTTATCAGTGGTAAAGGTTGGATGTATAAAGCAATTTCTGTCACTTATTTAAAAGGATACATTTCATCATATATTGATGATTTTGTGCATTTTCCGGCAAATACCATTGAAACAGGAGTGTATCAAGAATGGGGAATTGCAAGCGACTACAACAAAGAAGCGTTACCAGAATTTATTACCTCTATAAATGATAGTTTAGAAACAGTTGCATTCATGGTAATTAAAAATGATAGTATTGTGTTTGAGGAATATTGGCATGGGTATTCGGCAGACAGTATGAGTAATTCTTATTCTATGGCAAAAAGCTGGGTTGGTACTTTAATTGGGGTTGCAATTAAAGATGGTGATATTAAGAGTGTTGATCAAAAAGTCTGTGATTTTCTTCCTAATTTTTGTGAAGGAAGAAATACAGAATTAACACTAAGAGATTTACTTACCATGAGTTCGGGCTTAAATTGGACTGAGGATTATTACAACCCAATAGGGCAAACTGCTCAGGCATATTATGGCTCAGATTTAAAAGGGTTAATA
>DUAL01000157.1:24345-26039 GCA_012960835.1 Flavobacteriales bacterium
GAGTACGCATCAGAGAAATTGTGGAAACCAATAGGGGCAAAACATCCTGCGCTTTGGAATATAGATAAAAAAGATGGTGATGAAAAAGCTTTTTGTTGTATCAATTCAAATGCAAGAGATTTTGCCAGATTAGGAAAATTATACATGCATAATGGTAATTGGAACGGATTACAAATTATTGATAGTTCGTATGCAAAAGAAGCAACTTCAGTTGTAGATTTACTTGACGAAAATGGAAATAAAAATATTAATTACGGTTACCAATTTTGGATGACAAACTATAAAGACATGCATATTTATTACGCAAGAGGTTTGTTGGGGCAATATGTAATTTGTATTCCAGAAAAAGATATGATTATAGTAAGGCTTGGTAGGAATTTTGGGGCTATTTTGGAAGATATGCATCATGATGATTTTTATGCCTTTATTGATGCTGCACTAGAAATGTATCCCTAAAATGTTAGCAGATATCAAAATAAAAAATATTCTATTTCTGGACATTGAAACAGTGCCTTGTGCTGCAAATTTTGAAGATTTAGATGCTACTTTTCAAAAACTGTGGGAAGAAAAGACTGTTTGGCAAAGAAAAGAAGAGTACACGCCAGCAGAATATTACAAAATTAAAGGGGGGATAATGGCTGAATTTGCGAAAACCATTTGCATTTCAGTGGGCTATTTATTTACGGAAAAGGGTGAAAATCATTTCAGAATAAAATCATTTTATGGGGATGATGAAAAGAAAATTATTGCAGATTTTAACACTTTATTAAATACCCAATTTAACAAAAAACAACACCAGCTTTGTGCACACAATGGTAAGGAATTTGACTTCCCCTTTATTGCCAGAAGAACACTTATCAATGGACTGAAACTACCAAAGTTACTGGATATTGCTGGAAAAAAACCTTGGGAAATCAATCATTTGGACACTATGGAATTGTGGAAATTTGGGGATTACAAGCATTATACTTCTATCAAATTGTTGGCCACTCTTTTTAACATTTCCACTCCAAAAGACGATATTGACGGTAGCCAAGTAGCCAAAGTATATTGGGAAGAAAAGGATTTAGAACGCATCAAAATATATTGCCAAAAAGATGCTTTAACAGTGGCGCAACTCCTGTTGAAATATAAAGGGGAATCATTAATTTTAGAAAAAAATATTGAGTTTGTATAAGTAGAATTTAAAAACTACTTTTATCCACATAAAAATTAAAGAAAAAATGGGAAATACATTATTAGAATTTAAGAATCTGGTTACCGAATTTCATACAGAAGGAACAACTGTAAAAGCGGTAAATGATGTGAGTTTTACCCTGAATAAAGGGGAAACAATTGGAATAGTTGGAGAGTCTGGTTCAGGCAAATCAGTTACGGCTCTTTCATCTATGCGATTAATTCCTTCTCCTCCTGGAATTATTAGTGGCGGAGAAATTATCTTTCATCAGAATAATGGAAATACTACTAATTTATTGGCTATCTCAGAAGAGGAAATGCGAAAATTCAGAGGCAATGAAATTGCTATGATTTTTCAAGAACCAATGACCTCCTTAAATCCCGTTTTTACTTGTGGTGACCAAGTAATGGAAGCCATTATCTTGCATCAAAAGTTGGGTAAAAAAGCTGCAAAAGCATTAACCATAAGTCTTTTTGAAGAAGTACAATTACCAGATCCGGAACGGATTTTTAGCACT
>DUAL01000158.1 GCA_012960835.1 Flavobacteriales bacterium
GGATAGCAGCAGTATCATCAATCAAAATCCCTGCTGTTGATGAGAGTGATTTTGATGTTTGACTAACAACATCATCAATTGCACCAGCTGACACCTTTGTGGCTGCTGCTGCTAAATCATCTGCTAATGCAGTTACGTATCCTATAATTCCAGCCATATATTCTCTGTGTTTATTTGGTGTATTTTACGTTTTAAAAATTTCATTTAAGGTCGACTGAATAATACTTTGATTTGTAGAGTTAAAACTGGTGTTTTTTGTCTTTTCCGGCGTAAAGTAAATACTAATCAAATCATCACCCCCTCCGCTTTCCACCATTTCGGATAGCGTAAATAATTCATAAACACACACAAATATTCTCCTCTGATGAGTCTTTAGATCTGTAATTCCATTTGTTTACCACTAAATAAATCATGGTGTGTTTGACGTATTCTTTTTCAAATTATTTTTTGCTAAACTACTCAAGTCGACATTAGTTCTGCACTTGGCCTCTATAAAAAGTACTTCTGACTTTCCGCAAGAGCCAGTACACGAGAAATTAATAAGCCTGGCAGGCCTCTGTAGTTTTTACGAATTTCTTTAGAGTAATTACCCCAATCAGCCTCTAAGTGTGCATAAAAAAAAGGCGCAATATGCTCAATTCCACTTTTCTCAACTTTATAACCGAGTTATTCAATACAAATTTCAAAAAATGAGCCAATAATTTTATTACGACTCTAGTTATTTTTAATGACTTATAGTCGACTTGTGACAATAGATAAGATCACTTCTTTCTCTTCTGAATAAAGTCTGAAACAATTTTATGAAGTTTTTCATAAATTATTGAGAACAGTTTTGACAATAATCCAAAAATGCTTTTTAATATGGACAAAACATCCTCGGCAGCCCTTTTAAAAAGGTATGCTAAAGATCTCAATAGTAACTCTAAAACCTTATCAAGCATTTTCTCAATTAAATCAAATATTCCCTTTATTATTTTTTCCATACTTTGTCTGTCTCAAGTTCAAGTTAGTTATTTGTTGTCTTTTCTTCTATTTTTAATATGTTTTCAATATGTGTTTTTGTTTCAGTGTCGATTTTTGGGTTTTTCAGCGCCTTGTTAAGCCATTTTTTTCCTTTAACTGATGCGGGGTGTTTACCATCTTTATAATAAAATTTCCCTAATTTAAATTGTGCTTTGAAAAAGCCTCTTTCTGCTGCAGATTCATACATTTGTATAGCTTTATTTTTATTTATTTTAACATCAAAGCCATTTTCATATATATACCCTAACTTGTAAAACGTATATGCAGTTCCATCGCCTCTTCGATTGATTTTTATAAGCCATTTTTTGGCATTTTTATAATCTTTTTCCTGAAAGTATAACTCTGCTAAAACGCCAAATGAATCAGGGTTTTCTTGTTTTGCAGATTTTTTATATAGTTCAATTGCTTTAGCTGTGTTTTTGTCAACAACAATACCATTTTGGTAAAAATCTCCCAAGCTAAGGAGTGCGGGTGCATAGCCAAGATTGGCGGATTTTTTGTACCACTTATATGCTTTTTCTTTTGATGAAAGATGAAAGCTTTGTGTGTTATACAACATGCCTATATTGTATTGAGCCAATGCATCATCTTTTTCAGCAGATGCCATCCAGACTTTGTGTGCTAAATCATATCTCTTATCCTTGTATGCATCCATACCCTCATCTTTAGTGTAGTTGTGTATCAATATAGCAATTACAAAAAGTGTTGCTGATGCTGGATGTATCTTGCGTTGAAGTATTTTATTTAAGAATTTTTTCATCGATAATAATAGTGCTTCATTAAATAAGGCTATAAGCCAAAAAACAAATTAAGGCCAAATCTACGCCTACATTATGTATAGATTTATAGCTATTCATTAAATATGTAATCAATACATATACGCTAGAAATAATATAATAAACCTGCGGAAGATCTAAAATATACACTAATAAAAAAAGCGATATAGAGCCTAAAACATATGGGGCGCCAATATCGTGATCTCTAACCATTTTAATTTCACTTTTTTCATTATTACCATTAATATAGTAAAGTAAATACTGTTGTAGTGAAAAGACCATAATCGTAGTTAATAGGTAAGCATAACCTGAGGGGTAGTATCCAGGAGGTCCGTAATCTGTAAAACCAACTAATGTATAAAATGTTTTTACAATAACAATGGTCGAAATCCCTAAAATAGGAATAAACCAATTTTCATGCTTAATAATAGCATAACCACCCTCTTTCGCCATGAAAAAACATTTAGTGATAAAAAGAAGCAAATACATTTCTACTATCATTTCAATTAAATAATAATCCAGCTCAAAAGAATTAAGAGTATCAAAATCAGTAAAAATAATTAAAGCCAAAATAGCAATAGCAGCAAGAAAAAGAATGGGGATTGATATGATAAAAATAAAAGAAAATATAGAGAAAAGAATATTGTTCAAGATGCTATCAAAAAATATTCCGAAATTTATATTAAGTGAAAGAATTCCAGCGTATGAAAGCCCCAGTGCAAGAAAATTTATATCAATTTTTTCTTTGATATACCACTTGTCACCGTCTAGTTGATGGATTTTTGCATCTCTAAATTTTCTAGATACAGATGCTGTAAACAATTTTATAAACTCTTTTATTTGCACTAAATTTTATATTTATTAAGAAGTTAACTGGTAATCAGGATTGCTTATATGGCATTATAACAACTAATATGCATATATTTGTTTAACGTAACAAGACTCAATTATTGTCGATGACTTTTGGAAGGCTGCAAATTTTGCAGCTAATAAATGTTTCACACCCCTCTTAATTAATCTATTTTTTAAAACTAAACTACCAATAACTAGGAACCGAAGTAAATAGAATATTTACAAAAAAATAACCGGCAAATAATATTAAAGTCCAAACAACATTTTTAAAGAAATGCCTTCTAAAATTAGACCTTATTCGGTTTACTATCTTATATTTACTTTCTTTATTTGCTTCCTTATAAGTAAATCCAAAAGAAATCATAAGTAGTATAAGAAAACCCAAGGCTCCCGCACCTGCATCAGTAGAAAAATAATAACTGGCTTTATGAAAAAATACAGCAATTAGCAAAAATAATCCATAAAGAACGGCAAAAAAGGTCAATAGAATTGAGACTGCGTTATTGTATGCTGATTTATAGTTAATCATTAACATTGAAATCAATGAAAATAATACCGATATTCCTATAACCAAAATTGGTGCATCCATAAAGAATAGCAGGATAATGATTGCCCCAATACTTAACCATTCTAGTATGTATTCTTTACTAAAGCTAACTGGACTCCTATTTGCAATTTTTATTTCAGAATTTAAATAAAAAAGTAGATATTTCTGAACGGAATAGACAAACAGAGTTAGCATTGTAAAAATCCCAAACGAAGAATAGCTTCCACCCAACAGTCCGTACAAAGGTTTTGACACTATTAAAATAGAAAATAGTGCAACTATAATTTTTGCTTTAGGGCGACTAAATGCAAATAATATGTTTTCCTGTGCCACTTTATAACACTGAAAGGTAAAGAATAACAAGCCTATCATGCTAATCGTTTCAGCCGTTAAGATGAATCTTCTGTCAAATGCATATTCTAGAGATACTAAGCCATTATCCATTTGATTAATCTTAGTTGTGACATCTGGTTGCAGTGCTGGGTCCATCACAAGTACAAATGCACAAAATAAGACAACAATAAATGCAATTAGAGATCCCGAATCCTCTTTAATACTTTTCCAAAGAGCAATGAAAATTATGCCTATAAAAAAAAGCGAACCTATTAATGAAATCAGTGCATTCAAACCTGAAAAATCTAGATTAAATTTTTCAACTGACATATAACCTGTATATGAAATAATCAGGACCAGGAATACTGTCTCAAATCCTTTGTTATACCAATTATCGCTTAAAGTTTTTTTTGCTGTACCTGTCGTTAAGGCTGATATTGTTAAGTCTAATAATTTCATCTTATTTTTTAAGTTTTTTAAGTAGAATTATGCCAAAATCCACAATTAGCGCTATCACTACAGGTATGAAAAAATATTCCACAATCTGTAGCAATTACCTGCAACTATATTATTGGCACAAGTAGTTTATATTGGTAATGGCTGGATTGCTGAAGACAGCCATATTGCTCTTACTGGGGCAATTCTTGTTACTTATGTTATTATCGGTGTACTGCTTAACTTAATACATTTAATGCTCAAAAAAAAGATAGTATCACGCTTTAAAAATCTCATTCAAAGCAGGCTGAATAATATTCTGATTTACAGAGTTAAAGTTAATATTT
>DUAL01000159.1 GCA_012960835.1 Flavobacteriales bacterium
AAAAGATGGCTAACGCTTGAAGAAATAAATTCGAAAGAAGATATTGCTGAGAAAAGTGGGCTTGGATTTCATGTGCCTGGCATGTTTGATAAGGTAATAGATATAAATAATTGTTATCTGCAAAAAGAGCCATCTAATGCCATTCGCCTTTCTATAAAACAATTTGCGGATGAAAATAACTTGACTTATTTTAATATCCGTAATCAAAATGGATTGTTACGAAATTTACTTATCCGAACTTCTTCCACTAATGATTTGATGGTTTTAGTTCAGTTTTTTGAAGATGATAAAAAAAGTATTAATCTGCTGATGGAGCACATCAAAACCTCTTTCCCTGAAATCACTTCCCTCCTATATATAATAAACCCGAAAGCAAATAATACCATCTACGACCAAGAGGTGATTTGTTATAATGGAAAAGATCATATTATGGAAGAAATGGATGGATTATATTTTAAAATTGGGGCAAAATCTTTTTTCCAAACCAATAGCGAACAAGCCAAAGTCCTTTACAAAAAAACAAAAGAATTTGCTAAAATTACAGAAAACGATTTGGTGTACGACCTTTATACCGGAACAGGAACGATTGCACAGTATGTTGCTAATTCTGCCAAAAAAGTGGTTGGAATTGATTCTGTGGAAGAGGGTATAAAGGCGGCTTACAAAAATGCTGAACGTAATAAAATTACAAATTGTACTTTCCATACTGGGGATATAAAAGAGCTTTTTACAGATGCGTTCATTGCTGAAAATGGAAGTCCTGATATTATAATAACTGACCCACCAAGAGACGGAATGCACAAAAAAGTAGTGGAACAAATTCTAAAAATTGGCGCCAAACGAATTGTATATGTAAGTTGCAATTCTGCCACACAGGCAAGAGATTTATCCCTTATGAATGAACTCTATAAAGTCACTCATATTCAGCCAGTAGATATGTTCCCGCAAAGCCAACATGTTGAAAATATTGTAGTTTTGGAATTAAAATAATAAATTACTATGCGTGCATAGTGTTTTTTATTACATTTGGCTTTTTAAAAATTTAAGCCAACCCTTTCTATGTTTCTACGCCTTTTATTCCTAGTTATAGGAGTTTCCCTCAGCTTACAATTACAAGCTAAAAAGCTAATTTCGCATACGCTTATTCATCATTATACCGAAAATGAGCTGGAAGGCATGTGGAAAGAAAATAAAATCTCTCAATGGATTGTGCCTATTAATAATGGAATCAAGATGTATGAGATTATTTATACAACTTCCTGGCATGACGGAAGTGAAATAAAAGCTTCTGGCCTATTATTTGTGCCTGATAACTTTGCTAAAAAAGAACTTCCTCAAATGATTTATCATCATGGCACACGCACCCTGCGAAAAACTGCTTTACATATTAAAGGAGAAAATGCCATAAGTGCTGGCTTTGCAGCTGATGGCTATTTGGTAATTATGCCCGATTATATCGGGTTGGGGAAAGGAGATAAATTTCACCTTTATCAAAATTCAGAAAGTGAAGCCACTGCAAGTATTGATATGCTTTTGGCTATTGAGCAGTTGAATAAAAAAATTGGAATTAAAACCCATAAGCAATTGTTTCTAACAGGTTATTCCCAAGGAGGACATGCCTGCATGGCTACTCATAAAAAATTGCAAAATGAGTATGCGAATAGGTTTACAATAACTGCATCCTCCCCCATGTCTGGTGCTTACGATATGTCTGGTGTGCAAGCCACAGTAATGGTAAAACCTTACCCTGAACCGGTCTATTTGCCTTATCTGTTAATTGGGATAAATGAGGTGTATAATATTACGGATGACTATTCTAAATTATTCCGAGCACCTTACGATAGTTTGGTTCCGATACTTTATAATGGAGAATATAATATGGATGAGATTAATACATTTTTACCGGAGATTCCTGCTGATGTTGTACATCCTGATTTGCTGGAAGAATACAAAAACAATCCAGATTTTAAATTTAATGCTGCATTAAAAGAAAATGATTTAATGGATTGGAAACCTGAATCACCCACACAACTTTGCTATTGCAATGCAGACAGAATTGTATTGTATGAAAATGCATTGGTAGCCCAGCAAAAGATGAAAGAAAACGGAAGTACCTCCGTAAAACTAAGAAGAGTGGGTAAAAAATTCGGACATGTAGAATGTGCCTTGTTTGCCAGTATTTATACTAAAATGTGGTTCAATAGTTTTAGAAAAGGAAGTAAAAAAGGGAGAAGAGGTCCAATTCTTAAAAGATGGGGAATTGCATTTCAAAAAATGAGAATGTAATTCCTTTTGAAAATTATTTTGTAATTTTATCAAAAAATTACAATGCCATTAATCATTTCACATCCAGAAACAAATCCTAAAATAAGAGAGGTAGAAAACGAGATTGCTGCTAAAAAAGAGCAATTAGCAGAATTAATCGCAAATGAAAAAGGCAGGATAATTCCTAATTATACTTTTCAAGACAAGAATGGAAATGATATTTTACTTTCTGATATTTTTGGAGATAAAGAAGAACTCATAATTGTTTTCTATATGGGCATACACTGCAAATATTGCACCCTTTGGGCTGATAATTATAACGGCATTGCAAAGCCACTTTCCGACAGAGCATCCTTTGTAGTGGTATCTAATGAAACCCCACAGCAGCAGCAAAAGATTAGAAAAGATAGGGGATGGACCTTTGATATGTTTAGTAGAAAGGATAACTCTTTTGGGGAGGATTTAGGGTATGTCAGAAAATCAGAAGATGATTGTTCCAAAAAAGGAGACCCAATGCCAGGAGTTGCATCTTTTAGAAAAAAAGAAAATGAAATTTATGTGCACCACCGATCCTATTTCGGTCCTGGCGATAACTATTGTAATATGTGGGATTTTGTAAGTATATTACCAAAAGGAATAAACAATTGGCAACCTAAATACACTTATTAATATGAATAAAAAAACAACATTAAACCTAGCGTGTATTATCTTTACTCTTGTAGCTATTTTACATTTATTGCGCTATCTTCTTGGATGGGAACTCACAATCAACAATTGCTTTATTCCGCAATGGGTAAGTATTTTGGGAACAATAATTCCTGCTTTATTGGCTTATAACTTATGTAAGCTAAAAGATTGAGATGAAAGATATTTGGAAAAAATTAAAAGAATTATACGAATTGAATCCAACGATTTTTGGGATTCTGCTTTTTCTTGATTTGATGATTGTATTTTTCCTTATTCGATATTTGATTGCTTAAAGAGCATTAATCTTTTTTATAATAGCTTGTATTTGAGGGAGTAATTTTTCTTTCCCATCATTTACAATTACAAAATCGGAAAGCTGTTCCTTTTTATCTTGTGGTATCTGATTTTCCATGCGTTTAATAATATCCTCTTTGGTGCAATTATCCCTTTGCATCACCCTTTGTATTCTAATTTGTAGAGGGGCTGTAACGCAAATTACACCATCCAAACCGATATGCGCTCCGCTTTCAAACAAAATAGCAGCTTCCTTTAAAACAAAAGGAGTTGTTTGCTCTTTTTGCCATATTTCAAATTTATTTTGCACAAAAGGATGAACCAAATTATTTAATTCTTGTAATTTTTTAGAATCTGAAAAAACGATATTTGCCAATATTTCTTTTTGCAAAATTCCTTTTTTATAAATTCCATTTCCAAAATGGCTAGTGATTGAATTTTTCAAATCATCAGAGTCGTGCATGCACTTTCTCGCCTCAGTATCTGCTGAAAAAACGGGAACCCCCAACCTAGAAAAGATTTCACTTACGAAAGTTTTTCCTACACCAATCCCTCCTGTTATTCCTATTTTTTTCATTGTACTTTACTGCTTAAATCTTCATAAATTTTTTCATACATTGGTAAAATGTTTGGTAAATCAAATTGCATAGCATGCTTGTAAGCACACTTTTTAAACTCTTTTAATTTATTTTCATCACTTAAAAGTTCAATGGCTTTTTCCGCCATGCCATTAATGTCTTTTACATCTAGTAAAAAGCCCGTTTTTCCTTCAATATTTACCTCAGGAAGTCCGCCAGTATTGGAGGAAATAACCGGAACACTAGATGCCATTGCTTCTAATGCCACCAAACCAAAACTTTCAGTGGCAGATGGTAAAAGAAAAAGATCAGAAACAGATAAAATTTTCTCTACTGCTTTTAGTTTTCCAATAAAACGAATACTCTCACATAAATCCAAATTCCGGCATAATTGCTCCATTTCGAATCTTTCGGGACCATCCCCAATTAGTAATAATTTTGAAGGAGTTTCCTCTCTAATTTTTGCGAAAACTTTCAATACATCTTGCACTCTTTTTACTTTTCTGAAATTGGAGATATGGATAATTAACTTTTCCTCTTTTGACACAAAACTTCTTCTTAAACTTTCATCCTTTTCATATTTATATAAATTGGAATCAATAAAATTTGGAACTACTTGAATTTCTTTTTTGATATTAAAAGAATCAAGTGTTTCTTTTTTCAAACTCTGGGAAACAGCCGTTACAACATCAGAATTATTAATAGCAAACTCAATTACCGATTTGAAAGATTTATCTTTTCCTAAAAGGGTAATATCGGTGCCATGTAAGGTAGTAATAACAGGAATATGAATACCTTGTGCTGCTAAAATTTGCTTTGCAGAAAGTGCAGCTGAGGCATGCGGAATAGCATAATGCACATGTAATAAATTTAATTTTTCATGCAAAACCACATCCACCAATTTGGCAGTGAGGTTGTGTTCGTAAGGAATGTATTCAAACAAAGGATAATCCGGAACACTTACCTCATGGAAATTAATTTTATCAGAAAAAACATCCAAACGAAAAGGCTGAGAATAAGAGATAAAATGTACCTCATGGTTTTTACTGGCCAAAGCCATACCTAGCTCAGTTGCAACTACCCCACTCCCACCATAAGTAGGATAGCAAACTATTCCTATTTTGTATCTATTCTGTTTCAAGGCAATCATATATTACTTGCATAATATTAGTGCGCACATCCATATCCAATAGTTTTGTATTGGAAGCATCAGGATGAATTCTGTTGGATAAAAATACATAAACTATTTCAGTTTCAGGGTCAGCCCAAGCTAATGTTCCTGTAAAGCCAGAATGTCCAAAGCTCAAATAGGACACGCATTTGCAAGTTGGACCGCCTTCTTGCTCGGGTAAAGCCGGTTTATCAAAGCCAGCTCCTCTCCTATTATCATCTGGGCAAAACTGACATTTTGTAAATTCTTTTATGGTTTGGGCTTTGAAATATTGCTTATCTGCATATTTGCCATTTTGCAAATACATTTGCATCATAATAGACAAATCGTTGGCATTAGAGAAAAGTCCTGCATGCCCTCCCACTCCACCAAGCATTGCTGCCCCCATGTCATGTACATCTCCAATAAGAAGTTGATCTCTGAAATAATCATCCTTTTCAGTAGGTATAATTCTATCTTTCTCCAATCTTAATTTTGGAAGAAAACCCATAGTGGATAAACCCAAACTTTGATAAAAATTTTCTTTAACTAATTTATCAAGTGATTGATTGTAGTGTTTTTCAATTATGTCTTTGAAAAGATAATAACCTAAATCGGAATACTGATACTCTTTTTCTTCTAGTAAGTCGGATTCCAGCACTTGCTTTAAAATACTGTCAGGATAGCTGTGGTGCAAATACAAATCTTCCGCAACTTTTATGGGGTATTTCTCAGAATAACTATTACGGTAAAGCGTATCTCGCAAAGTTGTATCTTCTTCTATTGTTTCTCTGTAAAAAGGAATCCAGGATTGCAAACCAGACTGATGTGCCAATACTTCCTTTACTCTTAAATGCCCTTTATTGGTGGTGTAAAGCGATTTGTCTAATTTTCCCATTTTATAATTTAAAGAAAAATCTCCTTCTTCACTCATTTGCATTAGCATGGGGATGGTTGCAGCAATTTTTGTGATAGATGCTAAATCGTAAATGTCTGTATTTTTTACTTGTCTTTTCTTACTATAAGTGTGATATCCGTAAGATTTATGAAAAAATACTTTACCTTCCTTGGTAATAAGAATTTGACAGCCAGGAGTTGCTTTCTGATTAATGGCATTCTCTGCCAAACTATCTATTTTGTAAAGCAAAAATTCATTTATCCCCACCTCTTTTGGAATAGTATATTTAATGCGAAATGCTTTTGTATTTAGACCGGATTTATTTTTAAAATGAAGAGTAGAGACTGGTAATCTCCCATTCATTACTATGCCACCAAAAATAGCTTGGGCAGTAAGTTCTTGGGCTATTTTACTATTTTGATAAGCCATTATAAAACCATCAAAATTGTTTGTAAAAAGGAAATGATTGATGGTATAAGGGTTCGCAAAAACCGATACAACTACTTTGGATTGAATAGCAAGAGTTTGCAAAAATAAATCGGTATTTCTTGCAATTTTATGTGTCTTCCAAGGGCTTTCATTAGATTGGTGAATACTTGCAACTACCAGATTAAATCCAACTAATTTATCCAAGAGTTCTCTTTGTATTTCTGAGCTAGGGCTTTCATCAATGGAAAAATGAGTAATGGGAGCATAATTAGATAGCATATTGGTAAAATGTTCTGAATTTCCTCCAATTGTAATGGCTGCTATTTTTAAAGTATCTAAGCGCTGAAATGGAATGAGGTTTTCATAATTCTGTAAAAGTGTGAGCGAATTTTCTACTAATTTTCTATTTACCAATTCAACATCAGAATTATTAATTCTAGAAGTTATATTCTTAATGTTGATTGGCTGAATACTATCAAGTCCCATCCATTTTTTTGCCATAAGAATCTTTTTGCATCTAGCATCAATCTCCTCTTGCGTGATTTTTCCGTCCAAAATCGCCTTCTGAATTTTTTCTATCGCCACAGGTACATCTTTTGAAACTAGTAGTATCTCATTGCCGGCTAAAAGTGCTTTTACATCCAACTCTCCAGCATCAAAATATTTGCTAACTCCTTTCATATTTAATCCATCAGTAAATATTAATCCCTGAAAACCCAATTCTTTTTTCAGGAGATTTGTTACTACTTTTTTAGATAAGGAAGATGCAAGGTTCTTTGTTGCATCAATGACTGGAATCCTGAGATGTGCTACCATGATACTTCCTAGACCTTTAGTAATCAAATGCCTAAAAGGAGCTATTTCAGTTGTATTTAATCGATATCTGCTATGCCGAATTACCGGAAGAGTTTCATGTGAATCTGAATCGGTATCCCCATGACCAGGGAAATGCTTGGCACAAGCTAAAATACCATTGTCTTGCATTCCTTGCATATAAGCGGTAGAAAATGTGGATACTTTTTGGGGTGATTCACCAAAAGAGCGGTTCCCAATTATAGGGTTTTTTGGATTACTATTAATATCCGCAACTGGTGCAAAATTGATATTCACTCCAAGTAATTTACACTGTTTTGCGATTTGCTCTCCCATTTTATAAATCAAATCCTTATCTTGAATGGCGCCCAAAGTCATCTGCCAAGGAAATCGCATTACAGAATCTAAACGCATAGCAAGCCCCCATTCCGCATCTTGAGCAATCATAAGTGGGGTTTTGGAAATGGATTGAAAATGATTTGTTAATTGCGCCTGTTCTGTAGGGCTTCCTTGTAGAAACATCAATCCTCCAATTTTGTAATCTTTTATAAGTGCGGAAATTTCCTCTTTATGAAAAGTGGCTTTGTTGGAATATGCTGCCACCATAAAAAGCTGAGCAATGCGTTCTTCCTCTGATAAATTTAACAAAACGCTATCTGCCCAATGTGTATTTTCAGAATGAAAAACTGGTTTCCAAAGCCCTTGTGAAAAAGCAGTTTGCACAAAAATTACAAGGAAAATAAATGCTATTGAAATTCTATTTATCACAGATTGTAAAAGTAAAAATTTATGTTTTTTAATAGAAGTTAGATTTTGTCAATTATGAACAATTATAAAAGTCATTTTCTATTCGATAAAATGAATATTTACTTAATTTTGTGAAATGCAAGCGCCAAGAATCCCTTCCTTTTTTAAAATACCTAAATCAAAATTATTTGACTATAAACCAAGGTATTACAATCAAAGAAAAGAAGAATTGGAACAACTTAAAAAAGAAGGGAAAAGAAGAAAAGGTTTGTTTTTTAACAGAAAAAAACAAAAAAGTGCAGCAGGAAACAGATCAAAAAGAATAATTTTTATCATTATTGCTTTACTTTTGTTAGCCTATTTAATTTTATCATAAAAAATACGCATTGGATATTATTCAATTACTTCCTGAACATGTGGCAAACCAAATTGCAGCCGGAGAGGTTATTGGGCGCCCCGCTTCTGCTGTAAAAGAAATGTTGGAAAATGCACTTGATTCTGGCGCAACAAATATCAAACTTTATATAAAAGATTCTGGAAAAACACTTTTGCAAGTGGTGGATAACGGATGCGGAATGAGTGAAGCAGATGCTCGGATGAGTTTCGAAAGACATGCTACCTCCAAAATAAATAAAGCAGATGATTTGTTTGCCATCAAAACCATGGGTTTCAGAGGAGAAGCAATGGCATCTCTGGCGGCAATAGCACATGTGGAAATGAAAAGCAAGCTCACTGAAAAAGAGTTGGGGACACATATTATTATTGAGGGGAGCCAAGTGAAAAAGCAGGAAGATTGCTCCTGTGCAAACGGCACTTCAATTTCCATTAAAAATTTATTTTACAATGTACCGGCTCGCAGGAATTTCCTAAAATCGGATAAGGTGGAAACAAGACATATTATAGAGCAGTTCAGCCGAATTGCTTTGGCAAATCCTGATATTAATATGAGCTTGCATTTAGATGATGTGGAGTATTTCCATTTAGAAAAATCGAACAAACGACAAAGAATTGTAAGTGTAACAGGTGCAAAAAGCAATCAGAAATTAGTGCCAATTCAGGAGCAAACCACTTTAGTAAATATTAGCGGATTTATTGGGAAACCTGAGTTTTGCAAACGAACGCGTGGGGAACAATATTTCTTTGTAAATAACCGATTTATCAAAAGCCCCTACTTGCATCATGCTGTTAAAAAAGCTTATGACGGCTTGATTCCAGACAATTATTTCCCCTCTTACTTTTTGTATTTAGATATTGATCCAAAATTAATTGACATCAATATTCATCCGACAAAAACAGAAATAAAATTTGAAGATGAGAGGTCAATTTACGCTATTATTCGTTCGGCTGTTAAGCATTCCTTAGGAAAATATAATGTAGCACCAACTATCGATTTTAATCTGGAAACTTCATTCGATATTCCTGTTATGGAGAAAGGGAAAGCTTATACTCAGCCAAAAGTAAAAGTAGATACTAATTTCAATCCTTTTGAAAAAGAAAAGCCCACTGAAATATTTTCGTGGGGAGATATTGTTGAAAAAGCGAATATTCAGCAGGAAATTGAAGTAGATTGGACTCAGGAAGTTCAAGAAAAACAACTGCTGCAAATTAAAAATCAATTTATTTTACTAGAAGGGAAAGGAGAGCTACTTATTATTCATCAGCAAAGAGCACACGAAAGAGTTCTTTTTGAATACTATCAAGATTTACTGGAAAACAAAAAAGTAGAATCCCAACAATTGGCTTTCCCATTTAATATTACATTCTCTAATTCTGATTATTTATTAATAACACAGCTTGAAGAACCTTTACATAATTTAGGATTTAGTTTTAAATTAAAAGATAATAGTATAGAAATAAATGGAATTCCTCCTGAGTGTACAAAGGAAAATCTGGAAGCTATTTTTGAGGAAATTTTGGAGCAAGAAAAAAATGATGATAAATTAAAAATTGCAATAAAAGAAAAAATAGCAAAAGTGTTAGCCAAAAATATAGCAATAAAAAAAGGAAAAAAAATAGAGCAAAAAGAAATGAAAGTACTTATAAGTAATTTGTTTGCTTGTGATTTACCAAGCATTAGCCCAAATGGCAAACCAACAATTATTAATTTGGCTTTAAACGACATTACAAAACATTTTTAGCATGGATTATCGACCAGGAAATTTTAGGCATTTACCAGAAGTAGTAAAAAACTTACTCATTATAAATGGATTATTCTTTTTAGCAACCATCACATTGGATGGCATGGGATTTGATATGTACCGATTTTTCGGGCTTCATCAGTTTCAATCAATAGAGTTTATGCCACATCAACTCATTACGCACCTTTTTATGCATGGCAATTTTACCCACCTTTTCTTTAATATGTTTGCCCTTTGGATGTTTGGAAAAGTATTAGAAAATGTATGGGGAGGAAAGAAGTTTTTAGTCTATTACATGATAACAGGATTAGGTGCAGCAGCTATTCATTTAGGGGTAAGTCAATATGAAATTATGAGTTTGCAAGCACAAATTAGCAGCAATGATTTAAATACAATCCTTAATGAAGGTAGTAATATTTTAGCTGGCGGACAAAATTACACAAACCCAAGTATGGGTAAACTGAATCTGTTAATACACACCCCAACAGTTGGGGCTTCTGGGGCGGTTTTTGGCGTGTTATTGGCTTTTGGCATGCTTTTTCCAAATGCACTTTTATACATCTATTTAGCGATTCCTATCAAGGCAAAATATTTTGTAATCCTTTATGGACTTTTAGAATTGTATGCTGGAATTAGCAATAATCCTGCCGACAATGTGGCACATTTTGCGCATTTAGGTGGAATGATATTTGGCTTTTTACTAATAAAATATTGGAGAAAAAACTCAAATACCTTTTACTAAATGAGTAGTGTTTTTGAGGATATAAAAAATAATTTTAAGGGAGGGAATTCGCTTACTAAACTCATCTATATTAATGTAGGGGTTTTTCTGATTGCTAGTGTTTTGCGTGTTTTATCATTCCTTTTTATGGTAAACGGCTGGGAGTTTTTATCTTATTTTACTCTGCCAGCAAGTATCCCCCTTTTAATAAAAAAACCTTGGAGTATAATAAGCTATATGTTTTTGCATCAGAGTTTTATTCATTTGCTTTTCAATATGCTTTGGCTCTATTTTGGCGGTCAAATATTCCTCTCCTTTTTTGATAACAAAAAACTAATAAGCACTTATGTACTTGGCGGTATAAGTGGAGCCGTACTGTTTATTCTGTCTTTTAATCTTTTTCCGGTTTTTGCTACTGCTCTGCCAAATGCCGTGGCTCTTGGAGCTTCCGCCTCAGTGCTTGCCATTATTATGGCAATTGCCACCAAATCACCTAACTATTCTATCCGTTTGTTACTTATTGGAAATATAAAATTAAAACATATTGCTATTGTTAGTATTGTTTTAGATATCATGAGTATTCCACAAGGAAATGCAGGGGGACATATTGCGCATTTAGGAGGCGCATTTTTTGGATATTTGTATGTAAAACAATTAAATAGCGGAAATGATATTGCAAACAGTTTTAATAAAATAATGGATAATTTAAACTCTTATTTAAAAAAAGATCCCAAGCTAAAAAAAGCATATAGCAGAAAAAAATCGGATCAAGACTACCGAAAGGAAAAAGTACAAAACCAAGCCAAAATTGATAATATTTTAGATAAAATTGCAAAATCGGGATATGAAGGACTAACAAAAGAAGAAAAAGATATTTTGTTTAAAGCAAGTAAAAAGTAGCGTTTGAAAAATTTATCCTTCATAAATAAGATTCTGTTCCTTATAAATTCTTTATTGTTAGTTGGGCAAACTCTATCCTATTTAGCCCCATTTGTTAGCCCTAGTATTTTTTGGCCAATTGCCTTTTTTGGTCTGCTGTTTCCCATTTTTTTTCTTTTAAATCTTCTCTTTATTTGTTATTGGCTCATTGTAATGAAAAAACCATTTTGGGCAAACCTAATTGTACTGATAATTGGCATGAATTCTATTTCTACATTAATTGGGAATTCGGAAGACAAAAGCACAAAAGAGGGAGAAAATAATTTCAGTATTATGAGTTATAATGTACGGCTTTTTAACGCCTATAATTGGATTAAAAAAGAGGGCGTAAAAAATGAAATTTTTGATTTGTTTAATCAGAGAAATACCAATATTCTCTGCATTCAGGAATTTTATGCACCAAAGCAGTTGCCAGAATTAGACTACTCTTTTCAGCATATTGGCTTGCAGAGTAAAAAAAGCCAGTGGCACATGGCAATTTACAGCAAGTTCCCACAAATAAATAAAGGAACGGTGAGTATAAAAGGAGAGCGAATGAACAATACTTGTATTTTCTCGGATATGGTTTTTCAAGGAGATACTATCAGAATTTATAATATTCATTTGGCTTCTAATTGGTTCGACAAAAGCGATTTGGCTTTTATGGAAAATCCGGAGATGAGTAAAGAAGCAATAAAAAAAGGGGTATTTGGCATTGGGAAAAGATTAAAAAACTCTTTTCAGAAACGCACCATGCAAGTAGAGGTAATAAAACAACATATGGAAAAATCTCCCTACAAGATTATTGTATGTGGTGATTTTAATGATACACCAAACTCCTTTGCTTACCACAGAATTTCTGAGGGATTGCAAGATGCTTTCCTAAAAAAGGGAAATGGTATTGGCAGTACTTTTTTGGGTAAAATTCCCTTTTTGCGCATTGACTATATTTTGCATAACTCTAAGTTTAAAACAAATTCCTTTACTACACACCAGCAAAAGCTTTCCGATCATAAAGCAATAGAAAGTAGTTTGGGTTTTAATGTGCCCAGAGCGGGAGTCGAACCCGCACGTCCATAAGAACACATGGCCCTCAACCATGCCTGTCTACCAATTTCAGCACCTGGGCGAAAGGGCTAAATTAAAAGAAAAATCCCGCTAAAACGGGATTTTGTGACCTGACTGGGGCTCGAACCCAGGACCCTCTCCTTAAAAGGGAGATGCTCTACCTGCTGAGCTATCAGGTCGTTCAAAAACGGCTGCAAATATATTACTATTTCTCAATCAAAAAAATGTTTTTTCATAAGTTTTAACTATGAATGGGATACCTCTCAAAATTAGCATTTTTATCGAACAATAGGCGGTAAGTTTTTAGCTTTTGATAGTCGGTGGCACCAAGTCCTTCTATCAGTTTTAGCATCTTAGGATTAAAATCGCCCACCCATGTCATTATAATATTTTCATACTTCTTACTTTTTAGAAATTGATTGGAAATTTGTTGTATTAGTGCTCCTTCCACCCCTTTTTTCTGAAAATCAGGAGTAACTCCAAACACAACTCCATGCACATTTTTTGGTGGACAAAATTTTAACAAAAGCCAAAATTTAATTTTTCCAAAAAAGTTAAAATTTCCATTGATGTATTTAAAAATCTCGTTCAGTTCGGGCAAAAAAATAGAGAAGGCAATTGGATCCTCTTTATAATAAGCAAACCAAATTATTTTTTCATCCATTATAGGGCTCATCTTATTAATGATACTTACCGCTTGTTTTTGCTTCATTTTCCTAAAATTACGAAAGGAATTACCCCAAGCTTTATTGTAAACTATGCGGAAATCCTCTGCATATTTAAGTTTATTTTTTTTTCTGATGTGCTCAAAAGTATACTCTTTATCTTCTGCTATTCTCTCCGCCCTTATCTTGTATTTTTCTTGCAAAGGAGCAGTTACTGCCCGCATAGAAACATGCTGATTGTAGTAAGTTTTGAAACCATAATCCTCAAAGAAACTTTGATAATAAGCAGGGTTGTAATTGTTGGCATAAACGCTAGGATTATCAAATCCTTCTACTAGTAACCCCCAAAATTTATCCTTTTCACCAAAATTAATAGGACCATCCATTGCCTGACAATCTCTTTCTTTAAGCCAATTTTTGCAAGCATCAAACAATAAGAAAGCTGCTTTTTTATCCTCAGTACATTCAAAGAAACCCATACCACCAACCGCTATTTTGCCACTTTTCATTTTCCTATTTACAAATGCTGCAACTCTACCAATTACTACTGCATTATCATCTAGTAAAATCCATCTTATGACTTCTCCATGTCTTAGCTGTTTATTTTTACTTTTATTAAAAATTGGTTCAATATCTTGCAGCAGGTGAGGCACCCAAACATTAGTGTTTTTATATATCCTAAAAGGAAGTTGATGAAAACTTTTTATTGTCCTTTTATTATTTACTTCAAATAATTGCATTTTAATTCATTAATTTGTAGAGTAAAAATAATATTAATTTATGAAAAACAAAGTTATTATCATTACAGGTGCCTCATCAGGTATTGGAGAAGCATTAGCTATTTCCTTGGCAAAAAATGAGAATAAATTGGTGCTTGCTGGCAGAAATATGGAAAAACTTTATGCCGTTTCTGAAAAAATAAAAGCTAAAAATATAAATACAATTAGCATTGCAACTAATGTATGTAAAGCGGAAGACTGCCAAAGGTTAATTGAAAAAACCATTGCAGAATTTGGGAGAATTGATGTGCTTATAAATAATGCTGGAATATCCATGCGGGCATTATTTAATGAATCCAACCTAGATGTAATAAAAAAAGTAATGGATACGAACTTTTGGGGAACAGTTTACTGTACAAAATATGCACTCCCTTATTTACTAAAAGTAAGGGGTTCTCTAGTTGGCATTTCCTCTATTGCTGGACATATTGGACTTCCAGAAAGAAGTGCTTATTCAGCTTCAAAATTTGCCATGAATGGATTTTTGGAATCGATAAGAAGTGAAAATTTAGAAAATAATTTGCATGTACTTATTGCTTGTCCTGGGTTTACGGCTAGCAATATCAGAAAATCAGCACTTACAAAAGATGGGACTCCACAAACAAGAAGCCCTAGAAATGAGAAAAAAATGATGACTGCTGAAAAGGTTGCAAAAGAAATTATTTGTGCAATAGATTGTAAAAAAGATACTTTGACTTTAAGCGCAAATGGCAAACTTATTGTCTGGATCAATCGGTTTTTTCCAAAAATTGCAAAACGACTGGTTTTTAATCATTTCTCCAAAGAGAAAAAAATCAACTGATGCGGATTTTCTTAATTGGATTTATGGGCTGTGGAAAATCAACAATCGGCAAAAAATTAGCAAAAACTTTAAGCTGTAAGTTCATTGATTTGGATAAATATATTGAGAGGAAAACAGGGGAAAGTATCCAGCAAATTTTCAAAGAAAAAGGAGAAAAGTATTTCAGGGTTTTGGAAACAGAAAGTTTGATGGAGATATGTAAAAGTGATAATCTTGTAATTGCAACTGGCGGAGGAACACCTTGCTTTTTTTATAATATGCAAAGAATACTAGATAAAGGAATTTGTATTTACCTAAAAATGGAAGCGAATAATTTGGCAAAAAGATTAAGTAAAGAAAAAAGTAAAAGACCCCTAATTGAAAATCTTACTGAAAAATACTTAGTAAATTTTATACGAAAAAAACTTGTGGAAAGAGAAGTGTTCTACAACAAGGCAAATCATATTATACAAGCAAAAAATATTAGTGAAAAGGATATTATAAAACTAATTTCTTAGGAAAGATACACCCCTGCATTTTTTTCTAACTCTACAGAAATATGTTCTTTTAAAGTTGTAGACAAGGATAAGCCAACAAAATCCGCTTTTATGGGGAAACGATTGTGGTTTCTATCCACAAGCACTATGGTTGATAATCTTTTTAAGGGAACCGACAAAAAATATTTTGTACCAAACATTAGTGTTTTTCCAGAATTGAGCACATCATCAACCAAAATAATTACTTTGTTTTTGTATTCCTTTTCTTGAATATCAACTTCTATATCTTTATAGAAAGGATGATCTTTATCCACTTTTATGGTAGCTAGTTTTACTTTTATATTGGAAATTTCCATTAATTTATCTGCTAGTTTCTTTGCTAAAAGTAGGCCCCTATCTGCAATTCCAGCAATAATAATTTCTTTCTCTTTATAATTTTGCTCATAAATTTGCCAAGCCAAACGATCTAGTTTTTGCTGGACTTGTTTTTTATCTAATACTAGTGTTTTACTCATGAGTTATTGGTAACTTACATCTGTAAATGACCCTTGCGTAACGCTAACATTTGATGCGTCAATTGGGTCGGTATTTAAAGCCTCAAAGCTAAAAGTTCCAGACACTTTATTTGCTGTAATCTTTGAGAAGCGAGCAGTCCCTGTGAAATTGGGAACAGAAGTGGCAAAAATATCAGTTCCTTGCCAAACATGCCCAGAATTAGAAGAGCCAAGTATGTAATCAATATCTGTTAAAAAATTATCTTTAAATGTATTTTGTGCGCTCCCAATAGTAATTGTTACTGTATTCATAACCCTAGCGCCTGGCAGATTAGAAGTAGCACTAATTTCTAAAGCACCATTTAAAGCAGGATTTGTTGTAATAATTTGTGATTGAGGATCAGAATCATTTAATTGTGCTCCATCAATCATGCAGCTAAAAGAGGAAGAAGGCGAAAAAGGGTCTTCCTCTTCTGCACAGGAGGAAAATAAAAGTCCAAAAGATAAAAACAGGTAAAATAATTTCTTCATATTTAATTTTTCAATATTAATTATTCAAAAAGCAATGATACAAAAATCCTCTATTTCTGCAATAGTAAATTCCCTTTAAAACTATGAGGAACATACATTTCTTTCAACACACTTATAATGTAGGAATAATACCCATTTGCAGAAACTTTTCCCTCATTAATCGTACCATCCCAATTTTCATACTCCAAATATATTAATACTTATTGTGCTAAAGCAATAGAAAGTGTTTTTTATAATCACTTATTATTATACTTTTTTTAGATTTGCGAAAAACAATACAAATGAAAAAATCAATTTACTTCTTATCTGCAATTGCAATATTCTTGCTGCTAACACCAAATGTATTTAGCAAACTAAATGGCTCTCCAGGAGCAAAAACGGGCTCACCTATGGATGGGAATAATTGTACTGCTTGCCATGATGATGGTACAATAAATACTGGCTCTGGAATACTTTCAGTTGCTACTAACATCCCTGTGCAGGGCTATACTGCCGGGCAAACTTATGCTATTACGGTTCAGATGATCCAAAGTTCCCGTAGCAGATTTGGTTTTGAAATAACTTGTGAGGAAGGTAATTTTGGAACTGCTAAAACAGGGAGTTTTGGTATTACAGACGCAACAACAACTAAGTTTGTAAATAATAATACTGCAGTTACTCATAAGCAAGGAGGTACGTCTGGTTCAGGATCTAAGACTTGGAGCATGAATTGGACCGCACCACAAACAGGTGTTTCTGCTGGGGTTATTTTTTATGTAAGTGCAATAGCAGCTAACAACAATGGAAATAATCAAGGGGATGAAGTATATACTACTTCTAGACCTTTTCCAGAGGCACCTTCTTCTATTTCTGAAACACATAATAATATTACTGCTTTTGTAAATCCTATATCAAAAGATATTATGATAAATGCGGTGGAGCCAATACATATTAGTAATTTAGAAGTTTATGATATTTCTGCTAAACTAGTTTATAGTAAAAAAGAAGTTTTATTACCAAGCGCTATAAATGCTGATTTTCTGGATGCCGGCATTTACATTCTGAATATGCAAACAAGAGGTGGAAAGATTATTACTAAAAAAGTGATTCTTCCTTAGTTGCCAATAATTTCAAATTCCGTTCTTCTGTTATTCTGTCGCCCTTCTAGGGTTTCGTTACTATCGATTGGAGCAGTTGAGCCATATCCTTTTGCAGTTAGCTTTTCCTTATCTATTGCTTTACTGATAAGATATTCTACTACCGCTTCTGCTCTTTTTTGAGATAATCTGTTATTGAGCACCTCTGAGCCAGTATTATCGGTATGTCCTGAAAGTTCTACTTTCAAATTTGGTAATTCTTTCATCAAAGAAACTAATCGGTCTAATTCTGAATAGGAATCTTCTTTTACAATAGATTTCCCAATGTCAAAAAATACATTACGCAAAGCGATTTTGCTGCCAATATCAATATACATCAACTCAATATCTTTTTCTACTAAATTGTATGCCTCCCCTTTTGGAATATCAAAATTCTCAGAATGAAACAAATAGCCCTCCGCACTAACGGCTATACCATAATTTTTTCCAGAGGGCAAGGAAATTAAAAACTTCCCAGAAGAAGAATTAGAGTTTAGTTGAATGTATTCCTTTCTAGAAGCATTATCCATTATTGTAATATTTGCAGCAACTGCTTCCTTAGTGATTATATCCAGAACCTTTCCTTTAAAAACGGTTAGATTTCTTTCTTCTATCATAATTGGCTGGGTAATCGATTTGTCTTTTACAGGATTTGCAATACTTGCTATAAGTTGTTCTTCAGAATCTAATGATTGTGGTTTTTCGCTTCCCCAATAGGTAACCTTATAAATATCCAAGCCACCTTTTCCTCCTTTTCGATTTGATGCAATATAGGCCACTTTTCCGCTTGCTGTGGAGGAATAAAACAAATCATCATAAGGAGTGTTGATGGGCGTACCTAAATTTTGAGCAGGACCCCAATGCCCTAATTCATCAATATAAGAAACAAAAATATCATAGCCACCCATGGAATTATGCCCTTGTGAAGAGAAATACATGGTCTTTCCATCAGGGTGCAAATAAACGGAACCTTCCTGGTATTTTGTGTTCACTTCATGCCCTGCAGATTGTCCTTTTCCCCAGATATTTCTTTCCCTTTGCATCACCCCTGAAAACATGATGTCCCAATTTTTACCATAACCACCATCCGTTAAATAATACACTTTGATATCTTGAGGATCGTAAGAGGCAAGGGTTTCATTGTCAGTTGTATTTACAGAATTTTCTGCTTTACCCATTTTCCTTGCTGGGGGTTCCCATTTTGTTCCATTTAGTTTGGATTCAAATACATCTGCATTTTCATTTTCTATCTTATAAATAAGCAACCTTTGTCCATCATAAGAGAGTCCACCAACAGCATCATCTTCTGAAGTGTTTAATGTTGTTATTGCCTCTATTGCAGTCCATTTTCTTTTATCTAAAGTTGAAAAATAAATCTCATTATCGTATCTTTCAAACTCATCAGCTAAATGTTCATTTGCCCTGTTGGAAGTAAAAATAAGCAATTCCCCGTCCGCACTAAGGCAAGGGCTCCAATCGTCATTTTCAGAATTAAGCGCTATATTGTCAATCCATACTTTTTGTGGTTTTCCGGATAATACAATCGCACTTTCACACTCCAGAATGTGTTTTTTGTAAAAATCGGAAAAGGGCTCAAATCGTTTTTCAGATTGTCTTTTTTTGAATATTTTAAACTGGGTAATTGCATCATTATATTTTCCTTCTAATTGCAGACCCATTGCATAATAAAAATGAATATTTGGGGAAGCATTTTGCTCATTAGCATCCATTGAAATGGCTTTTTCTAAAAATGGGTAGGTCAAATATTTCTGATTGGTATACAGGTAAGCATTACCAATTTTTAGATTAAGATCTATATTTCTTGGGTTAAACTCATTGGCTTGTAAATAATAAAAAAGTGCTTTTTCAAAATAGTCAATAGCATCATTTCTTGCAAAAATTGCCTCATTTGCTTTTTCCAAAAATTCATCTCCTATTTTTATGTTTTTGACAGCTTGCTTTAGTCCGTCTTTTTTCGATTTGAAATTAGAGGATCTAAAATCGATATTTTGGGCAAATAACTGATTCACTGAAAACAAAATCAGCAAAAGAATTTTTATACTTTTATATCTAGTAGCAATCATTCATCAAATATTTTTTGGCCAATTCAATTCCCAAATCAAAAGCCTTTTGCCAATCTGCACAAGCCCCACCCTCATCTCTTTTCATTTGCTTTGATATTGCTCTGTTCAAATATGCTTTCCCATAGTTTTCATCAACTAATATTGCCTTATCAAAATCAGCAATTGCAGAAATATAATCTTTGTTTTTATGGTGGAGAATTCCTCTGTTATTATAGGCAAGTGTATAATCAGAATTTATTGCAATCGCTTTATCAAAATCAGTTGCGGCAGCAGCATAATCTTTAAGCTCAAATTGCAACCTACCCCTGTTGTTGTAAGCAATTTCGTAATCTGGATTTTTTGTAATGGCAATGGTATAATTGTTCATTGCTTTTTCTCCATCATCAGTAAGCCGATAAATCCCTGCCAAATTATTGTACAAAAAAGCCAAGTTTTCATCTAGTAAAATAGCACTTTTATAATCTGAAATTGCTTTTTCGTATTGCTGCAAATTTCGATAACAACTTGCCCTGTCGTTATAAGCATTTGCTGTCGGCTTTATATCAATGGATTTGGAATACAACTTTATTGCTTCTTCTATATTATTTTGTAGAAATAGAATTACTCCCTGTTCGTAATATGCTTTGTAATTTTTGTCATCTATCTCAATAATCCATTTATAATCTGTTAGAGCCAAATTATTTTTATACTGATTTCGGTAAATTTCTGCTCTCTTAAAAAGGGAGAGAATATGTCTGCTATCTAGGGAAAAAGTGAGAGAAAAATCAGCAATTGCATTATCATAATCTGAAATTTGAGAATAACAAACTCCCCTGTTGAAATAAGCCGCAATAAAAGAGGAATCCATACCAATTGCCTTGGAAAAACTATGAATCGCTTCTGTAAAATTATTTAGCTCAAAAGATTCAATTCCTTTATTGTAGGCATCTCGTGATAGTTTAAGGCTTTTTTGTTGCAAATTAAAATTTGCAATTGAATCCTGAAAATTTGTTTCTTGATTATTTAACGTACTATCAATTAGTAAAGAATCAGTGTCTTGAGAAATGCTAAAATTTGCAAAACCCAAACAAAAAATAAAGAAAAAAATATGTTTTTTCATCAATATAAATAGAGGCGTAAAAATAGTTTTTTACTAATTTTAAGACGATAGAAAATGTATTTTTTTTCAACAATTTTCAAATATTTTTTTTCAACAATTTTCAAATATTTTTTTTATATTTTTTCAAATTTAAAAAATAAAATATAGAAATAGCAATTAAAAATACATACTATTCTATATCTTTATGTATAATTTATATCTTACTGATTAATAGTTTTCTATATTTATATTATGACAAGTTGTCATATAGCGTTTTAAGTAAAAAATAAGTAAAATCAAATACTAAAGAATAAGAAAATTGGATTTTGTAGTTTTGCAAAATGAGAATTGACATACTAAGTATTTTACCAGATTTTTTTAATATTGCGTTTGAGCAATCCATTTTAAAAAGAGCACAAAAAAAGGGGATTGTAGAAATCCATATTCACGACATACGAAAATACTCCACCAACAAGCAAAAAAGTGTGGATGATTATCAATATGGCGGAGGAGCTGGTATGGTGATGTGCATACAACCAATTGATGATTTGATAAGCAAACTAAAAAGCGAAAGGAATTATGATGAAATTATTTATCTAACCCCTGACGGAGAGCAGCTCAATCAAGGAATTTGCAATAAACTCTCTACATTAAAAAATATCATTTTGCTTTGCGGACATTATAAAGGAATTGACCAAAGAATAAGAGATCATTTTATTAGCAAAGAAATTTCTATTGGTGACTATGTGCTAACAGGAGGAGAATTAGGAGCTATCGTTCTTTCTGATGCCATTATTCGCCTTATTCCTGGAGTAATCTCAGATGAAACCTCTGCTCTTACCGATAGTTTTCAAGACCAATTATTATCCCCACCCATTTATACTCGCCCATCCGAATACAAAGGATGGAAAGTACCAGAAATATTACTTTCAGGAGATGATAAAAAAATTGAGAAATGGAGGCAAGAGCAAGCTGAAATACGCACAAAAACAAGAAGACCAGATATTTTAAAGGATAAATAAATTTTATCTTAAAAAGTAGGATTATATTTCAAAAAATAAATTGTAATATTGCACTCCAATTTTTAAACAATTAATTACCTAGAAATGAACTTAGTCGATAGCATATCAAAAGAGTGTTCAAATATGAATCAGTTTCCAGAATTCGGTTCGGGCGACACCATAACAGTTTATTATAAAATTAAGGAGGGAAATAAAGAGAGAACCCAACACTTTAAAGGTGTGGTTCTTCAAAGAAAAGGTAGCGGAACTACCGAAACTTTTACAATTCGAAAAAATTCAGGTGGCATTGGAGTAGAAAGAATTTTTCCAGTAAACTCCCCTATTCTTGAAAAAATTGAGATAAATAAAAGAGGAAAAGTAAGAAGAGCAAGAATCTTCTATTTAAGAGACTTAACTGGTAAAAAAGCCAGAATTAAAGAAATCAGAAAATAAAGATTATCTAAAATAATTTAAAAAACCCGCTAAAATGCGGGTTTTTTATTGCCCTAAAATCACAAATTCTGTTCTTCTATTTTGGGCTCTCCCTTTTTCTGTTTCATTAGTTATAATTGGTTTTTGCTTTCCAAAACCTTGAAAATCTAACCTATCTTTTTTTATTCCATTATCTAGTAAAAAGGAAAAAACTGCCTTTGCTCTATTTTTGGAAAGCAATAAATTGGCAGAAGCCGAACCAATATTATCGGTATGTCCGTGAATGGCTAATCTTAGTGAATTATTTAATTTTAAATAATCGGAAAATGCAAAAAGAATCTCACTAGAAGTATTATTTAGCTCGAATGAATTAGTCGCAAAATAGATATTATCTAATCGGAAAGCTTTACCATTTCCTAATTGTTCTAGCTCAAAATCTATTTTTTTTGGAGAAGAAAAATCATCATTATTAGAAGAAATATAGGTGGAATTAAAAGCATATCCTTTTTTATTGATACTAAGCAAAATATCATCCTCTTTATCAAGGGTTACAGCAATAGTATATTCTCCATTTTGCACGCTAATTTGCTTATTTTCTTTAGTACGAATATTTTTAAGCTGAATACTTGCATCACTGAGCAGATTACCATTTTCATCCCTTAATTCTCCTTTCAAAAACAAAACTTTTTTCGGCTTTGCCTCATCATACAAATCGAAAGCATACAAATCCCAACCCCCTATTCCATTTAACTGATTGGAAGCAAAATAGGCCTTCTTCCCATCCGTACTCACAAAAAGCCCTAATTCATCCGCAATGGTATTGATTGGATAACCAATATTTTTTGGCTTTTGCCAATTTCCTAAACTATCTTTTCTGCAAAAGAAAATATCATAACCCCCAACAGATGGAAACTGATTGGAAGCAAAAAACATTGTCTCAGAATCAGTATGCAAAAAGGGAGATTTTTCATTATCTTTTGTATTGATATTTTTACCCAAATTTTTTGGCTCTAACCACTCCCCTTTTACATTTTTTTTGATAAAATATAAATCAGCTCCGCCAAATCCACCCTTTCTGTCACTAGCGAAAATAATAGTATTTCCATCAGCAGAAACAGAGGGTTGCGATTCCCAACTTTTTATACCATTTATCTTCTTGTTAAAGGCAGTAATTTCAGACCATTTTCCATCTGTTTTCTTAAAAGTATAGAATAAATCACAATTATTATAGCCACTAATTGAATTGGCGCAAATAGTGAAATACAAGGTATTATTATCAATTGTAATACTCGCCCCGCCCTCATTGGAATTTCTGTTAAATGGAAATGGCATAGGGTTTCCAGCATTAAAATTTGTTGAATCTTCTGTGCTAAAAATAAACTCTTCTGTAATGGACTGGGTCAAACTGCCAATGTCATTTTTTTTGCCTCTTCTAGTATAAAAAACCATTTCCTGGTCGGGCGATAAAATGGGTAAATACTCATCTGCTTTGGTAGAAATCCCTTCTACTACTTGCGGATTAAAAGGCACAGGATTATTGATTATATCAGCAATTACTTTTGCTTGCTCATACATCTTTTCAGCTTTATTCTTAGTAATTTCATCCAAACCTAATGCAATTGATTTTTCTAAATATTTACTTGCATGCCCATACATTTTTCTATCATAGTTTAACTCTCCTAGCAAATAATAAACTAAGGGATTTTTCTGAGGGCAAAACTCAATGGTTTTTAAGGCAAATTCCTCTGCCAATAAATCTTTATCTTGCTTCCAGTACAGAATAGAAAACAAACGATTTATGGCTGGAATATCTTTATTTCCCTTTGCTTTTTTTAGTAGGTTTTGTGCTTTATAAAATTGGTTTTTTTCAATAAGGGATGATGCTCGATTACACATTCGTTTTGTTTTTCCATCCTCAGGAAGGCAATCTTGGGCATAAGAGAATTGGAGAAAAAAGAAAAAAGAAAAAAGAAAAATTATTCGCATGCTAACTCATTAGTTCCTTCTCAGTAACTTCTCGCAATTCACCTTCAGTTGCTGCAACCACAGTTGCCACAGTAGCATCACCTGTTACATTTACAACCGTTCGCATCATATCTAATATTCTATCCACCGCAAAGATAAGAGCAATTCCTTCTGGATCAATACCAATAGCGGAAAGCACAATCACTAGCATCACCATTCCAGCACCAGGAACGGCTGCTGCACCAATGGATGCCAAAGTGGCTGTAAGCACAATAGTTAGTTGAGCTGCTAAATCCAAATCATAACCAAAAGCTTGGGCAATAAACACAGCCGCTACTGCTTGATACAAAGAAGTACCATCCATATTGATGGTCGCACCAAGTGGCAACACAAAAGAAGAAACTTCTTCCGATACGCCTAAATGTTCCTCACACCTTTCCATAGTAACAGGCAAAGTTGCAGCAGAGGAAGAAGTGGAAAATGCCAACATTTGTGCTGGAGAAATAGCTTTGAAAAAATCAACATATTTAACTTTGGTAAATATGCGTAAAACAAGCGGATATACCACCAATATCATAATCAGCAGACCAATAATTACAGTAACTGAATACAGGCCCAAGGCAATAAATAAATCGGCACTACCACCAAAATCAACCACTAAACCACCCAAAAGAGCAAACACTCCATAAGGTGCCGCCATCATGATGATATCCACAATTTTCAGGATAATATCATTTATGCCATCAAAAAAACCTTTTACATAAGCGGTTTGCTCGTTCGGTAACATTATCATGGCAATGCCAAATAAAATGGCGAAAAAGATAACCTGCAACATATTGCTGTTATCGGATGCAGCCGATAGAAAATTAGAAGGAACAATATCCACCACAAATTGAAGTGGACCATCCTCTTTTACATTGGTTGCCGCATTAATTTTATCTCCTGCTTTAGAGGCGTATGCCTCTTTTAACTCCATGCGTTTCTCCTGGGAAAAAGTATTTCCTGGCTGCACTGAGTTTACTAGAAACAAACCGATTGTTACCGCCACTACTGTAGATGCCAAATAAAAACCAATGGTTTTACCGCCAATACGCGATAGTTTAGAAATATCAGAAAGGGAAGCCACCCCTTTGATAAGGGAAGCAAAAACTAGTGGCACTGCAATTAGTTTTAGCAGATTTACAAAGATA
>DUAL01000160.1:0-1741 GCA_012960835.1 Flavobacteriales bacterium
AAAACTAAGCAGAGGTAATAGTATAAAAAAAAGGAAAATATTTTTAATTCTCATCAGGCTTAAAATTTGAAGCGCAAATATATAATTTAATGTCAATAGAAGTTTGTAATTCAAATCAATCCTATATTTTTGGCGAACTAAAAAACAACTAATGAATTTACACGAATATCAAGGAAAAGAATTACTAAATAGCTTTGGCGTCAGTATACAAAGAGGGATTGTTGCTACAACTCCAGATAAAGCAGTAGCAGCTGCTGAAAAATTAACAGTTGATACCGGTACTAGCTGGTGGGTAATAAAAGCACAAATTCATGCTGGTGGAAGAGGAAAAGGTGGAGGTGTGAAACTGGCTAAATCCTTAGAAGAAGTAAAAAACATTGCTAATGAAATTTTAGGGATGCATTTAATCACTCCTCAAACATCAGCAGAAGGAAAATTGGTAAATCAAGTACTTATTGCAGAAGATGTTTATTATCCAGGAAAAAGTGAAACTTCTGAATTTTACATGTCCGTTTTACTCAATAGAGGTACGGGAAGAAATATGATAATGTATTCTACAGAAGGCGGAATGGATATTGAAGCAGTAGCAGCAAAAACCCCACATTTAATTTTCACAGAAGAAATTGATCCGAAAGTTGGTTTAACAGGATTCCAATGTAGAAAAGTGGCTTTCAATTTAGGGCTTAGCGGAACTGCTTTTAAAGAAATGACAAAATTTGTTTTTGCACTTTATACCGCTTATGACAAAACAGATTCTTCCCTTTTCGAGATTAATCCAGTACTCAAAACTTCTGATGATAAAATATTGGCGGTAGATTCGAAAGTGTCTATTGATGACAATTCCCTTTTCCGACATAAAGATTTAGCAGAATTAAGAGATAAAAGAGAGGAAGACCCAACAGAAGTAGAAGCGGGAGAATACGGATTAAACTTTGTAAAATTAGATGGTAATGTGGGTTGTATGGTAAATGGTGCTGGGCTTGCTATGGCAACTATGGATATCATCAAAATGGCAGGAGGTAATCCGGCAAACTTCTTGGATGTTGGCGGAACGGCAGATGCTAAAAGGGTAGAGCAAGCATTCCGCATTATTTTAAGGGATAAAAATGTAAAAGCACTTTTGGTAAATATTTTTGGAGGTATTGTTCGTTGCGATAGAGTAGCACAAGGCATTGTGGATGCCTACAATAATATTGGTGACATCAATATTCCTTTGATTGTTCGCTTGGAAGGAACCAATGCAAAAGAAGCCAAAAAACTAATTGATGAAAGCGGACTAAAAGTAGAATCAGTAATTCTATTGCAAGAAGCTGCTGATAAGGTTGCGGAAGTACTTGCTTAGATATTAGATAATGAAATCCCTGCCATTTGGTGGAGATTTTTTATTGCTCTTCAGCAAACTTTTTGAAATTATCTGACCATTTTTGCCCTTGTTTTAATTTTAGAGGAAACTATACTTTTTGGTCAATATTTTAGGGGGAACTTTTAATAATTTTTTGGAAAGCATTCTCGCAAGAGATGTGCTGAATATTCTCTTCCCTTTTAAACCAGCTTATTTGTCTTTTAGCAAATCGTCTTGTGTTTTGTTTTATTTTATTTATGGCTTCTTCCAAAGTAATTTCTCCATCAAAATAGGAAAATAATTCTTTGTAGCCGACCGTTTGCAAAGCATTTTTATTTTTGTAGGGGATTAAATTTTCCACCTCTTTTAGTAATTCTTCTTCCATCATCAAATCGACTC
>DUAL01000160.1:1812-4198 GCA_012960835.1 Flavobacteriales bacterium
GATGTTTTATTTCTGAAAGAGGAAAACGGTTTTCTACTTTCTCTTATTACAGCCAATGCCCTTATCAATCTTTGGGGATTATTTATATCAACAATATCAAAATAAATAGGGTCTCGTTTTTTAAGTTCATCTTGCAAAAATGTAATTCCTTTATTTTTATATTCTGCAATAAGTTCCTTTTTAATTTTATCATCCACTTCCGGAAATGTATCCAATCCATTACAAACAGCATCTATGTACAATCCTGAACCGCCAGCCATAATTAGCGTATCGGTTTTCTTAAATAAAGTATACAAAACTGCTATTGCATCTTTTTCAAAAAGCCCAACATTATAATCATCCTTTACCGATAAATGCTGAATAAAATGATGTTTGACTTTTATTAATTCTTCCTGGGATGGAGGTGTAGCACCTATTTTTAGTTCTTTATAAAATTGCCTGGAATCAGCTGAAATTATTTCAGAATTAAAGTGCTGAGCAAGTTGGATGCTTAATGCAGTTTTTCCAATTGCAGTAGCCCCAGAAATGACGATTAAGCGTTTATTCTTATCAGAAACACTCATCTGAAAAATTATTTTTTTGCTTTTGGAGTAAGCTTGATTTCTACTCCTTTTTTTATCATAAAATCCATGGCCTCTTTTTTATTATTTTTTATCTTTCCATCTAGAATAGCTTCTTTTATAGCGTTTTTAATGATTCCAATTTCTCTACCAGAGTTTATACCAAAAAAATCCATTATTTCTTCTCCATTAATGGGTGGTTGCCAATTTCGGATATGATCTTTTTCTTCCACTTCTTTTAACTTCCTTCTTACCAATTGAAAATTATCAAGATACTTTTTTACTTTATTAGGATTTTTGGATGTAATATCGGCATCACAAAGCATCATCAACTCATCAATATCATCTCCAGCATCAAAAAGCAATCGCCTCACTGCCGAATCCGTTACAATATCTTTTGCTAGAACGATAGGTCGTAAATGTAATAAAACCATTTTTTTTACATACTTCATTTTTTCGTTTAAAGGTAGCTTCAACATTTTGAAAATTTTCGGTACCATTTTTGAGCCAAAAAACTCATGTCCAGTGAAAGTCCAACCTTGATTTTTGTCGTATTTTTTGGTTTGAGGTTTTGCAATATCGTGCAAAAGTGCAGCCCATCTGAGCCATAAATTTTCTGTATTTACGGATATATTATCTAAAACCTCTAAGGTGTGGTAAAAATTATCTTTGTGGGCATGTCCGTTTTTAATATCTACTCCTTGCAGATTGCAAACCTCAGGGAAAAACTGATGCAAAAGCCCTGTTTCAAACAAAAGATTAATTCCAATGGATGGTGTTCTGCAGAGCATAATTTTATTAAACTCATCCATAATTCTTTCTTTTGAAACAATATTGATCCGATTAGCATTGTGCTTTATCGATTCGTAAGATTTTTTCTCAATACTATAATCTAACTGTGTGGCAAAACGAATGGCACGCATCATCCTTAGCGGATCGTCCGAGTAAGTAATTTTAGGACTAAGAGGAGTGCGAATAATTTTTTTTTCTAAATCTTTTTGTCCTGAAAAAGGATCAATTAGTTTGCCAAAATTAGATTTATTTAATTGAATTGCTAATGCGTTAATAGTAAAATCTCTTCTGTTTTGGTCATCCTGCAATGCGCCATCTTCCACTATAGGCTTTCTAGAATTTGCTCTATAAGATTCTTTTCTTGCACCTACAAATTCATAAGTTTCTCCTTCAAAATTAATCATGGCTGTGCCGAAATTTTTAAAAACCTTATAATTGGCTTTTTCTCCTAATTTCTCTCCTACTTTCTTTGCGAGTGTTATCCCACTTCCAACACATACAAAATCTATATCTGGCTTTATTTGCTTGCGGTTGATGAGCAAATCCCTCACCCAACCACCAACTACAAATGTTGGATAGTTTAGCTCATCTGCAATTTCAGAAATAATACCAAAAATCGGATTTTTAAGGGATGTTTTCAGGTTCATTCTATCGTAATATTTTTACACGTCCATTCTTATTTATAAGTAAGATTTGAGAAGGTATTTTCATAATTTTATCTTGGTGCAAATTTACTATATAATCAACATTATTTTTTATTTTATCTGTAATTTCTGAGAATTGTTTTGGCTGCTTTTCCCCGCTAATATTTGCTGAAGTAGAAACGATTGGTTTTCCAAATTTCTGAGTCAAGGCTCATATCAATTGTCAAATTAGGTCCAGAATAGTCTTCAAGTGTCATCGGTTTAATATCAGGAGTTGTTAACTGTGCTAGTTCAAACATTGAGATTTTTTTCTTCCCTACAATATGTACAACACCTTGTATATTTTCTTTAATAATATCATTGATGCCTAATGCAACTTGATCAGCAAAT
>DUAL01000161.1:0-331 GCA_012960835.1 Flavobacteriales bacterium
GCACATATTGATCATCCATCTGAAAAGTTATCTATTGGAGATAAAGTTAGAGTTTTAATACTTGACTACAATGAAGAGAGGGGGCGTATTTCGCTAGGCTTAAAACAGCTCGCACCAAGCCCTTGGGATAATATCTCTGATCGCTTTCCTGTTGGTAAGAAAGTTACTGGCACAGTATCTAATCTTACTGATTACGGTGCATTTGTATGTATCGAAGATGGCATTGAAGGCTTGGTTCACGTGTCTGAAATGTGTTGGACAAATGCAAATATTCGCCCTTCCACTGTTGTTAAATTGGGTCAAGAGGTGGATGTTGTTATATTGGATGTTC
>DUAL01000161.1:341-3948 GCA_012960835.1 Flavobacteriales bacterium
CAAGAGTCTAAGAACCGTCTTTCATTGTCAATGAAGCAAACTCAGAACAATCCATGGATTACATTCAAAGAAACATACAATGATGGTAGTCAGGTTATTGGCAATATTAGTTCAATTGCAGATTTTGGTCTATTTATAAAATTACCCGGCGGAATTGATGGATTAGTCCGTTTAACAAATATTTTGCAGGAGAAATACTCTTCAGATGAGCTAGAATCTGTTTTTTCTATTGGGCAACAGATTAAAGTTAAAGTATTAGATATTGATGCAGAAAAAAAGAGAATTGGACTATCAATCCAACAGTCAAAAGATATTATTTCGGTTAATAATATTGTCAAGAAAGAAGCTATTGTTTCTACTGCTGCTCAAACCCAGTCGATAGATACAAGACTCTTATCAGTTCTTAAGGATTATTTAATATTTGTTGACACATGTAGTCTAATGGAAGGTAGTTCTAAAGAGGTTTTTTCCAATGATTTTTGTGAGCAGTTGGTTAAAAACAATAGAAAAATAAAAATTTTAGATAGGGTGTTGGTAGAGCTTAATAACCACATTAATAGTAATCATGTGCGAAAAAATCAATTAGCTGTTAAAGGGATACAGATTATTGAAAAATTTAAGAAGTTCGATTGTGTAGATATTATTGAGGTTGGTCAGGACCCTAATAAAGACCCTATTCCGGATGAATTATTTCAATCAATATTTGTATATCACAGATCGAGAAATAAAATATGTTTAATAACGCAAGATGTGAATTTATCTCATGATGTTCTTGCTTTAAATTCAAGTAGATCTACTGGAGAAAGATATGGAAAGAAAACAATCAAAGGTATTAAAGTATTTCGAATTGATGGGCAAAATAAATTAAAGGAATTCTATTCAGATATTAAGGATATTGAGTTAAAAGACAAACGAAAGGATGTTGTAATAAAGCCTTTTAAAAAGGTGGCAGATGTCAATACATTAAATAAAAGCATTGTAGTTAATTCATTAATACCAGAGTCTAGTGATTTTGTTAAGACGCTAGATGGTAAAAATATATATTTATATGATGAGATAGCTACTGGTGGCGAAGGAAAGGTTTATTCCATTAACGATACTGAAGTTTGCAAGATATATAAAAAAGATAAGTTACTTGAGTCTAGTGTTCAAAAACTTAAATTAATGACATCAAATAAGGTTGAAGTAAAAGGGGTTTGCTGGCCTAAATCTATTGTATACAATGCAAATAATGAACCTGTAGGGCACTTAATGAATAGGGCGCAAGGTATCGAGTTGGCAAGATCTATTTTTCAGCCAAAATTACTTGGTATACGTTTTCCAACTTGGGATAGAAAGAGTCTTGTAAAGATATGTGTAAAAATATTGGACAAGATAATTGAATTACATCAATACAATATTGTTATTGGCGATATTAATGGACAAAATATTATGGTAACAGAAAGTCTGGATGTGTATTTTGTTGACACCGATAGTTTTCAGGTTGAAGGTTACCCTTGCCCCGTTGGTTTGGTTCTTTTTACAGCGCCAGAAATTCAAGGAATTAATTTTAAAAGTTTTTTACGCACAGTGGAAAATGAAAATTTTGCTATAGCAACTTTATTATTTATGATCCTTATGCCTGGAAAGCCGCCATATTCACATCAGGGTGGTACCACAATTGCTGAAAATATTAAAAAAGGTGAGTTTTCTTATCCATTACATGGAAAGAAATATAATAAGCAAGCTCCTAAGGGGCCTTGGCGTTTTATGTGGTCGCATTTACCTCACAAAGTTAAAATGAATTTTAATAACATATTTTCAAATGGTGAGCGTATTAGTGCCCCAGAATGGAGAAATATTTTAGATCAATATATGTTTGAATTAAGTAAGGAATATCACTCAACTGAAATATTTCCAACTGAGTTTAAACATGTGGACAATGAAACAAAACAAAAATATAACGTTTAAAAGGAGATTTATATGAATGACTTGATACTTTATGACAAAGATCTTGCAGATAATCCAACAGCAAGAATCCCAATTTGTCTTGTACTTGACACGAGTGGCTCTATGGATGGAGCTCCAATTGAAGAGCTAAATAAAGGTGTTCGACTATTTATGGAGGCTATATTAGAAGATGAAATGACTCGTTTTTCTGCGGATATTTCTATTGTGACCTTTGGTCATACAGTAAAAGAGGAGTTGAAGTTTGGCAGCATTGAAGAGCAGGAAATCCCTACTTTTTATGCAGGAGGACCCACACCTCTAGGTAAGGCCATGCTAACATCTGTTGAATTACTAGATAATAGAAAGAAGGAATACCAAAAAGCTGGAGTTGACTATTTTCAACCATGGTTAGTCTTGATGTCAGATGGAAGTCCTACAGATTTAGTAGAGACAACAAATGCAATAAAGAAAATTAGTGAATTGTACAATGATAAAAAATTAACATTATTTCCCATTGGAATTGGAGGTGGTGCTAATATGAGCAAGCTTTCTCAATTTGGAAAAGATGCAGTAAAGCTTGATGGTTTAAAGTTTAAAGAGTTCTTTGAATGGCTAAGTCAAAGTGTAAGTATCGTATCTCAGTCCGCCCCAGGAGAGGAGATAGTGCTTGATGCAGAAGGTATAAGGAATTGGACAACTATAAGTTTATGAAACCTGTATTTAAGACTGCAGGCGCGTCTGTCAGAGGTACATCTCATATTAAAAAAAATACACCTTGTCAAGACAAGGTATATAAAAGTGTATCAAAAGACACTACTACCATTTCTTTAGCTGATGGCGCTGGCTCGTGCTCTATGTCAGAAATTGGAGCAGATGTAAGCACTCAATTTGTTGCTGACTATTTATGTGAAAATTTTGACAAAATTTTTGTACAAAATACAGAAAAAATAATTGAAATATTACTGTCAAATATCAAGCAACTTTTAACTGAAAAATCAGAAGATCTGAGTGTTTCTTTAAAGGAGCTTTCCTCCACACTTTTATTTGTAAGTGTTAAAAATAGCAACTATATAGCTGGCCATATTGGTGATGGGCTAATAGGGTGTTATTTAGATGGGAATCCAGAAGTTTTATCTTTTCCAGAGAATGGCGAGTATTCCAATCAAACATATTTCACTACATCTGAAACAGCTAAAGATCATTTTAGAATCTATAAAGGTGAGCTAAGTTCAATTGATGGTTTTATATTAATGTCTGATGGTTCTTATGATAATCTATTTGATAAAGGCAAGAAAAAACTTGCAGCAGCAAATAAAACTTTTTTTTCCTGGATAAAAGACCATAATAATTCTGAGCAAAAAGTTGAAGAAGCACTACATTTAAATCTAGAAAACCTATTTACCAAAGTAACAACAGATGATTGTAGTGTTAATTTATTATTAATTAGTTATATCGATGAATTACCATGGCACGTATTATTGCTACATAAAATAAAAAGTATATTTTCTACAAATAATAGGAAATAAAAATTAACACTCTTGTGAATCAATTTAATTTTAACGAGGATATGAGTAGAAGTATTGAATCTATTAAACCTAATAAATGGAAAATTTTGAAAGTTCTTCCCTCAACGCCCAAGTCAAAATCTCAAGAGATATCCGATATAAAATTTAATACT
>DUAL01000162.1 GCA_012960835.1 Flavobacteriales bacterium
CCATGGGGCGGTATGTCAACTGATGGGATAGTGATATTATATGGTGAAATGGACGATATTCAGTCCACTACTTTAACACATGAAGTTGGGCATTGGCTTGGTTTGTGTCATACTTGGGATTGTGGTGGAGGAAGCTGTGGAGATGATAATGTCTTAGATACTCCCCCTCAACATACTTCAAACGGATTTACAACTGACCCTGGTGCAGATCCTACAACCCCAAATCCTTCCAAGTTTCCTTGGCATGTTGGGTTACCTTCTGGTGGATCGCCAAATTATGGATGTTTAGCTGATTCTTTAAATCCTGCTGGAGAAATGTTTATGAATTACATGGATTACACCAATGATGATTATTGTACCATGTTCACAAAAGGACAGGTTGATGTTTTTGATGAGACTTTAGAGGGAGATTCTACTGAATATGGTTTTAGAATTCATATTTGGTCAGATGATAACATTGCAGCTACAGGAACGGCAGATGGTTATTTGGCACCAACTTGCACTAAAAAAGTATTCTTTGATGAAAATCTTTCTCATTATTCCCTCTGTCTTGGTTCTCCTAATGTGTTGAAAGGAAATAAACCGATTTTTTCTTCTATTACTAAATGGGAATGGGATTTTGGAGATGGAACAACTAACGGGAGTGGGAATAATACTCCTCAGCATATTTATTCATCAGTTGGAAGTTATGATGTCTCTTTAACGGTGGAGTATGGGGAAACAACAGAGGCAAGAGCGGCTAATTTATCTGATTTGGATTTGATAAATGCTACTTCTTACGATACCGTAAAATCTACTTTAATTGTTCAAGGCACACAAGCAGAACTTAACGCTATGGGTGCAACAAATATCTCTATTCATTCTAATGGTTATCTTGGAGCATATTGGGGATTTGGACCAACCTCAACTTATTATAGAGGAGAAATTGAAGAAACTACCTATATTGCTTACTATACAAATAGTTGTACTTCAACCATCACAAAAAGCAATTTTATAACTGTATTACCAACTGCTGCAGCTAATAATTCCTCTTCTTATGCTTATAGTTTTGAGAACGATTCTGAGCTTGGAACGGATTGGGTAGCCAATACCATTGAGGAAGATGAGAATATATGGGACTTTAGCACGATAACTAATAAAACTTGGGAGCGAATTGATGGTGTTGCATCTGACGGCAGTGCTTCTGTAATGATAGAGGCAAGAGACGGATTAAGTCTTGGCGAATCAGTTATTGTTTCGGCTGCATACGATTTAAGCGGATTTACTAATCCTGTTATTAAATTTTCTTATTCAGGTGCTGGTGTTCATAGCTATCCTGTAAACGAACTTAATGTCTTTTATTCTAATGATTGTGGTTGGAGTTGGAAATCATTGGGTTCACTCACTCCCCAAGAAGTGGTAGATGCAGGGCTTTATAAATCTTCTTTTAAACCAAAATCTTCTGATTGGAACGATACCATTATGTTTGACAGGGTTGGTCCTAATGCTTTGCAGGATGATAATATTCGATTTAAATTTGAATATGTAACAAATGGCTCAAGCAATAATTTCTACTTAGATAATATTCAGATTGGAGAAGAATCAGCATTATTTCAAAATACAAATGAAAATAATGCAAGGATGGCAGTTTATCCTAATCCAACCAAGGGAGAAGCAACAATTGTTATTGAGCATTTAGCTGACAGGGATGTAGAAGTAAAATTAGTTAATATTTTGGGAGCTGAGGTGATGCACTTATTTGAAGGAAATGTGATTAGTAATTACCAAAGAATTGATGCGGATTTGTCTAATCTTGAAAATGGAATTTATTTTATTAGTGTATATGCTGATGGAAAATCGATTGTAACGGATAAGCTAATTCTTTACAAATAACATCAAAAAACAAAAAAAGAAAAGGCCCTCAATGAGGGCTTTTTTTTATGAGCTAAAATTAGTGATTAGTTTTTTCTAAAATATTTTAATATCAGAGTTTCTCCATCAAATACTCCATAAGAATGATGGTGAATCCAATCGCCCAAATTGATGTATTTGCTGGCTGCATCTATATCAATTTCTAATGGTAAATGTCGGTGGCCAAAAACATAATAATCTACCGGACTGATTTCTTGCTTTTTTTTACAATAACTAACCAACCATTCTTTTTCTTCTCCCAAAAATATCTCAGGATTCTCTTGGTTTGCAATCCTGCTTTTTCTGGACCAAAAATGAGCAAATCCAATTCCAAAATTAGGGTGTAGCCGGGAAAATAGCCACTGACAAATACTAGAAGTAAAAACCTTTTTAATCAGTTTATAGCCAATATCACCAGGTCCTAATCCATCCCCATGGGCGAGAAAAATTTTCTTGCCATTTTCTTCTAGTATAACTTTATCCTCAAGTATATGTATTCCAATTTCTTTGGGCAAGTAATCATACATCCACATATCATGATTACCCTTAATAATGTATATTTTTATTCCGCTATCGGTAAGCTCTGCAAGCTTGCCTAAAAGGCGAACAAATCCTTTTGGGACAACTGTTTTGTACTCAAACCAAAAATCAAATATATCCCCTAAAAGATAAATGCTTTTGGCATCCCCTTTAATACTGTCAAGCCAATTTACAATCAGTTTTTCACGCTTTAAACTATCCTCATGCGTTGGAACGCCTAAATGAAAATCAGAAGCAAAATATATTTTGTTTTTTATCATTTATCTAATATTTCTCTAAGCATTTGGTTACAAAGTTTTGGGTCAGCTTTTCCTTTGGATAGTTTCATTACTTCCCCCATAAAAAGTCCAATAAGTCCTTTTTTTCCATTTTTATATTCTTCCACCTTTTCAGGATATTTTGCAATGGCTTGCTGGATAAACTCGCTTAAAGCATCACTATCACTTTCTTGTATCCAATTGTTCTTTATAGCAATTTCTTCTGCTGATTCATCACTATTAATCATTACCGGAAAAACCTTAGATGTTGCTACCGTATTGCTTACTTTTCCAGAATCCACTAAGGCAATAAGTCCAGCTAATTGCTTAGGGTTAATCGTAAAATTAGCAATGTCAGTTGCTGTTTCATTGAGGTAAGATTTCACACTGCCGTTTATAAAATTAGCTGCTGCTTTGTAGTTTTTGGTTAAGCTACAAAGGGAATTAAAATAAAGGGCAATTCCTTTTTCATCTACTAAAATATTTGCATCATAATCTGATAAAGAAAACTCTTTTGTAAATTTTTGAAAAAGTTGTTTTGGTAATGGGGGAAGCGTTGATTTTATTTTTTCAATATAGTCCTCAGTAACAATTACTGGCTGCAAATCGGGCTCTGGGAAATACCTGTAATCATTTGCTTTCTCTTTGTGTCGCATGGAAATGGTGGAGTTGTCAGCAGCATTAAAACTTCTTGTTTCGTGTTGAACTTTTCCCCCATTTTCAATCAGCTCAATTTGCCTTTTTATTTCAAATTCAATGGCTTTTTTTACATTTCTGGTAGAATTCATATTTTTCACTTCCACCTTGGTGCCAAACTCTTTTGCCCCTTTTAATCTTACCGATATATTAGCGTCACACCTTAAACTTCCCTCTTCCATATTTCCATCACAAATTTCCAAATAACGCACTAATTTTCGTACTTCATTTATGTAATTGTAGGCCTCATTTGCTGAACGAATATCGGGTTCAGAAACAATTTCAGCAAGAGGAACACCAGCTCGATTTAAATCCACTAATGTATTTAAAGGGTCCAGATCGTGAATGCTTTTTCCAGCATCTTCCTCTATGTGAATTCTGGTGATTTGAATTATTTTCTTCTCCCCATTATCATCCTTTATTTCAATAATTCCTCCATTACAAATTGGGGTTTTGTCCTGAGTGATTTGATAGCCCTTTGGCAAATC
>DUAL01000163.1 GCA_012960835.1 Flavobacteriales bacterium
AACTTCCGACTCAGAAGAATGTGGTGTTTCATCCAATTCCACATTATCTCGTTTGTAAGCTGGCTCGTCTTCCAATGCAGTTAAGCCAGAAGGTGTTCTTAACTTCATAGAGATATTCTTTAATCTATCTTCTCTTTCTCTGGATTTATTAGTCAATGTCTCCAGATTTACCGGTGGAGTTTCCTCATCATTTATCGCCTCTTCTTTTATTTCCAATTCTACTTCTTCTATTGCGTCCTCTTGTTTTAATGTTGGGATTAATTCCCCTGGCAATTCCACTTCATCATCCAAATCAATAACAACTGTTTGGGGTTCTAAGTCCAAATCTATTTCGGTAGATAATTCCTTTTCTTCTGTCTGCTCCAACTCCTGTTCTTCTAGCTCAATCTCTACTTCTTTTTCTATTGCTTCTATTTCCAATTCAGGATCATTTAGCGTTTCTTCCATTTCTAATTCTGTTTCATTATCAAAAATAGTGTGCTGCCCTTTATCCTCTGTTTTAGCAGATATCACTTCTTGTACTTCCTCTTTTTCCTGGCTTAATACATCATCAATATTTTTCTCTCCATCTAAGGTAACGGTAACATCATCCTTTATCACTTTTACATTAAATCCGGTGGCAATTACGGTAACGCACACTTCTCCATTTAATTCAGGATCAATGCCTATACCTTCAATAATATTTACCTCACAACCAGCTGCCTCCTGAATTTTTTGTTTGATATCCGATAATTCCATCATTCTTATTTCTTCCTCTCCTCCGCCAGTAACAATTTTCAAAAGCACTTGCTTGGCTCCTTTAATGTTATTATCATTAAGCAGTGGAGAATCCAATGCTCCTTTTACCGCTTCAATGGCTCTATTCTCGCCAGATGCAGTTGCTTGCCCCATTACAGCTGTACCACTATTTTCCAATACTCTTCTGGCATCATTAAGGTCGATATTTACCAGCAAATGTTGTGATATAACTTCTGCAATACCTTTGGTTGCAGTATTGAGCACCTCATTGGCTTTTGCAAAAGCTTGGGTAAAAGTTAAGTTACCGTAAATCTCAATTAGCTTGTCGTTATTAATAACCAAAAGCGTATCTACATTTTTTCTGAGTTCCTTTAAACCTTGCATAGCATATTTATGTCTGTTCCCTCCTTCTGTTGAAAAAGGGATGGTTACTACCCCAACGGTAAGTATGCCCTTTTCTTTAGCAACCTCCGCAATAACAGGTGCTGCACCCGTTCCGGTTCCACCTCCCATTCCGGCTGTGATGAATAACATTTTTGTATTTGCATCCAAAAGTTCTGTTACTTTATCAATACTTTCTTCTGCTGCTTTTCGTCCCGTCTCAGGGTTTGAACCTGCACCAAGACCTTCCGTTAGCTCAGCTCCTAATTGTATTTTTGTAGGAACTGGACTTGCCTCCAATGCTTGGGAGTCGGTATTACAGACCACAAAGTCCACGCCCTCAATACCATTTTCATACATGTAATTGATGGCATTACCTCCGCCCCCACCAACACCAATCACCTTTATAATAGACGACCGATTTTTCGGTAGGTTAAATTCGAATAAACTTTCTTTTTCATTCATGATTAATTGTTTTTATAGTTAATAATTGATTGTTTTTTATGTTACATCTTCTTCAAAGAATTCTGCTAATAATTCTTTTAATCTGGGTAATATTCCGCCAACTTTTGGTTTCTGTTTTTTGCCTGTTTCATCTGGCCCAACAACTTCCACTTCTAAATCTTCAAATCCTTTAAGCACCAAACCAACCCCTGTAGAATACATTGGGCTTGTCACCTTACCATGCGATTCCTTTCCTAAATGCTCATTTGGTAATCCTACCCTTACATCTTTGCCCGTTATGTAAGATACCAATTGTGGCAAAGCTCTGAGTTGAGCCCCACCGCCAGTTAGTACTATACCCGTCATTAGTTTATTTTCAAAACCTGAAACTTTTATTTCATGATATACCAAATCGATAATCTCTTTCATTCTCGCTCCTATTATTTCTGCTAGATTTTTTGTAGATATTTCCTTTGGCTCTCTACCTCTTAAGCCCGGAATGGAAACCATTACATTATCTTGATCAGATGTATGCATTGCCGAACCAAATTTCACCTTCAAGAGTTCTGCTTGTTTTTCTAAAATGGATAGCCCTGTTTTAATGTCCTTTGTTATAATATTTCCTCCAAATGGAATTACAGCTGTATGGCGAATAATACCCTCTAAAAAGATAGCCACATCAGTGGTTCCGCCACCAATATCAACCAGTGCTACTCCTTCATTTAACTCATCACTATCAAGGGTTGCTATGGCGGAAGCGAAAGGTTCTAAAATAAGTTCCCTGGCATTTAATCCTGCTTTTTTTATACACCTTATAATGTTGCGCACTGCCGCAACTTGTGCCGTAATAATATGGAAGTTTGCCTCTAATTTAATACCCGCCATTCCCTTAGGGTTTTGTATGCCATCTTCTCCATCCACTGTATATTCCTGGGGAATAACATGAATTACTTCCTCCCCAGGAACGGTTACCAGTTTGAACATATTTTCCCTGAGCTTTTCCATATCGTAAATGGTAATTTCATTTTCAATATCATCTCTTACCATTTCACCTCTGTGCTGTAAACTTTTGATGTGTTGGCCGGCAATGCCAATATAAACTTCATCAATCTCGGCTCCTGATTTTTGCTCGGCTTCCTCCACCGCCAGTTTTATCGACTCTACGGTTTTATCAATATTGGCCACAATACCTCTTAATACTCCTCCTGAAATGGCTTTTCCCATTCCTAAAATTTCCAACTTTCCGAATTGGTCTTTTCTGCCAACCATCACGCTTATTTTGGTTGTTCCTATATCCAGCCCTACAATTATTGGCGAATTATTTTCCATATTTTTTATTTTTTAGTACAAACAATCTGATTTTTAAATTTTAAGTTGATAAGTGAATAGTTGTTCCATCCTCTTTCTGAAATTCCTTTTTCATAAAACAACTTTAACTTACTGAATTTAGTAGCTATATTTATCGGCTTTCCAAATACTATTTGCTGATAGCCAACTCTTGGTATTAGTATTAAATCCCCATTTTCTTCTGTATGAATTTGCATAATTTGTGCCTTCCAAAACGGATTCTCATTAATGAATTTAGCCAATAAAAAGAGCTCTCCTTTTTCTTGAAAATTTACTTTTCCTGTAATAACAAACCTGCGGGCAGTATACACTTTTGACAGTGGCATACGCTTGCCGTTTTCATCAATATAAAAGGAGTTGTTTTCGGTTGCCACTCTTGCTATTGGACTTCTTTGTAAAATCTCAACAAATACATTTCCAGCAATATCAAAGTAGGCATTTACCTCTTTAATGGAGGTATGATTTCCAATGCTTTTTTCAATTTCATCCATTGCTATTTCTGCTCTTGTTTTCCCTAATGGATGCAAGTTTTTATTGCTTAATAGTTCATTAATCATTTTATCGTTTATAAAATGGTTTTCACTGCTTGCAACCATAACCTCAAATTTCTGACATTCCACTAGCTGTTGGTTTTTCACCGAAAAAGCCATCAGCAATACAATGACAGCTATTAGCATAAGCCAGCTTAATATTTCAAATGCTTTTTTCATCAGTTATAAAATTCTTTTATAGGCTGAACCAATGTGCTTATGTCCCCTGCCCCCATTGTAAGTAACACCTCAAAATCCTTTTTTTCAAGAACGCTTAGTAGTTGCTCTTTGCTACAAACTTCATTTTTTATGGTGCACTTTTCAGCCAACATTTGTGAGGTAACTCCATCAATTGGTTTTTCTCTGGCAGGATAAATCTCTAACAAAATAAGTTCATCTGATAGGGATAAACTCTCGGCAAATTCATCTGCAAAATCCTGCGTTCTGGAAAATAAATGAGGCTGGAAAATTACCATGACTTTCTTTCCTTCATATAACTCTTTTACAGCTTGTATAGTCACTTTTACTTCCTTAGGATGATGGGCATAATCGTCAATAAATGTCATCTTATCATTATGCAAATGAATTTCAAATCTTCTTTTTATCCCCTTAAAAGAACCAATTGCTTTTTCAACATTGTCGCAAGTTGCCCCCAAAAAACAAGCCACAGCAGATGCTGCTAACACATTTTCAATATTGTGTTTTCCTGGCATATCTATCAGTAAGTTGGTTATCTTTTTTTCATAAGCCATCTCGGGAAGAATATCTAAAACCCCAATATCAAATTTTGTTTTATTGTTGCTGATGCCAATATTGGAAGCATAATAATCTGCCTTTTCTGTGGCGGAATAGGACACTAAAGCCCCCTCTTCTGGTTTTTCAAATTCTGTTTGTACGCCAGCTTGCACCAACAAAAATCCTTTTTGTTTTACTTGGGAAGCAAATTTTTGGAAGGCAATCTCCAATGATTTTTTATTTTCGTAAATATCCAAATGGTCCTCATCTATAGAAGTAATAACTGCCACATCAGGATAAAGCGAAAGGAAAGAGCGATCGTATTCATCCGCTTCCACAATTACAATATTTCCTTTTTCGGCTAAAATAAGGTTACTATTAAAATCCTTACTAACTCCACCCAAAAAAGCAGTACAATCAATTTCAGAATTTTTCAAAATATGGGTAAGTAGTGCAGCTGTTGTTGTTTTCCCGTGGGTTCCTGCAATAGCAATAGTAAAACTTTGGCGCGTTATTATTCCCAAAACTTCTGAACGCTTTAAAGGGATTATTCCTTTTTCTTTAAAAAAATGAAATTCAGTATTATTCTCATCAATAGCTGGGGTGTAAATCACCAAAATCTCTGCGAATTTTGCCACTTTTACCTCATCACTTATCTGACTTATATCATCTTTATAATGAATAGCAATACCTTCTTTTTCTAATTTTTCTGTAAGTGTGGTTTTGCTTTTATCATAGCCACTCACCTGTATTCCTTGTGCATTAAAATACTTTGCCAAGGCACTCATGCCTATGCCTCCTATACCTAGTAAATAAATATGTTTGTATAAATCTAAATTCATTTTTTACTTAAAATCAATGCTTCATTTGCAATCTTGTCAGCAGCATCCATTACTGCCAAATTCTTGATGTTTCTTATTAACTCTTTCTGCATTACAGTATCGTCATACAGTTCCCGCAAACAATTAACTAATTTACTGCCTGCCTCATTGTCTTTCACCAGCAGGGCTGCCTTTTTATTAACGACCGCTTGTGCATTCTTTGTTTGATGATCTTCCGATACATTTGGAGAAGGAATTAAAATGGTAGGCTTAGCAATACAACAGAGCTCAGAAATGGCAATTGCCCCAGCTCTTGAAATGATAATATCGGCTGCCCCATAAGCTTTATCCATTTCTTTTATAAAAGTATATGCGTTTATTCCCTTTACTGCTTTTTCTTTTACGCTTTTTTCTGCTTTTTTCTGATAGCTAATGCCCGTTTGCCAAATCAAATTCAAATTGTTTTCTACAAAAAAAGATATGTTTTCATCAATTGCCTCATTGATGGTTCTTGCCCCTAAACTACCTCCAATTACAAGTACTGTTTTTTTATTTTCTTCCAAATTAAAATGAGAAATACCCAGCTGTTTTTTACTGGCAAATTCCAATACATCTTGCCTAATCGGGTTCCCCGTAAAAATGATTTTATTTTTTGGAAAAAACTGTTCCATATTATCGTAAGCCACACAAACTTTATCTACCACTTTGGAAAGTACTTTATTGGTAATTCCCGGATATGAATTTTGCTCTTGCACCAATGTTGGAATATTTTTTTTAGCTGCCACATAAAGTAATGGACCACTTGCATATCCGCCAGTTCCTATTGCAATATCTGGCTTAAATTTTTTGATTATTCTTCTCGCTTTCAGCAAACTACTTATCACTTTAAATGGAAAGTATAAATTTTTAATGGTAATCCTTCTTTGCAAACCACTTATCCATAAGCCTTTAATTTTATATCCTTCTGCTGGAATTTTACTCATTTCCATTTTCCCTGTTGCTCCAACAAATAAAATCTCAATATTGCTCACTTTTTTCTCTAATGCCTTTGCAATAGCAAGCGCTGGGAAAATATGCCCTCCCGTTCCTCCTCCACTTATTATTACTCTAAACTGCTTCATAATTTCTGTCGGTTGAATCCCTGCTTACGCTAAGTATAATACCAATGGTAATGCAGGTAAATAAAATGGAAGTTCCTCCCATACTAATTAAGGGCAAAGTTTGCCCAGTTACCGGCATTATCCCTACTGCAACTGCCATGTTTATCATGGCTTGAAATACCAAAGAAAAAGCCAAGCCAGAAGCAATTAATCCGCCAAACTGACTTTCACTTCTGTTTGCAATTTTTACAGCCCTAAAAAAGAGAATCATATAAAGTAAAATTGGTAAAAATGCCCCTATTATCATTCCGTATTCTTCCACCATTATGGCATAAATAAAATCAGAATGGCTGGAATACAGAAAATACCTTTGCACGCTTTTCCCTGGTCCTTGCCCGAATATTCCTCCATTGTGTATTGCTATTTTTGCTTGATAGGATTGATGTCCTTCATCCAAATTATAATTTTCTGATGGGGAGAAAAAGCCATCAATTCTGTTTACCCAAGTTGTGGAACGGGGCATAATCTCCCCCATTAGGGGCACATACTTGGCTGTGCCGTATAATAATAATCCTCCAAAAAGTGCTATTCCAACAATTCCTAAAATATATTTCAAATTAATTTTTGCAATAAACATCAGCACCAAACCATTGACAAAAACAAGTGCAGCAGTCGAAAAATTGGCAGGAAGAATCAGCATACAAATTAGAAGAACTGGCATTAAAATATACCATATTACTCCTTTAAATTCTCCTAGAAAATCCCTTTGTTTGCTTAATTGCCTAGCTGTATATAATATAATAGAAAGCTTTGCAATATCGGATGGCTGAAACCTTTGCCCTGAAATAGAAAGCCAACGAGAAGCCCCATTAATACTCACCCCAATAACCATCACTAAAATAAGCAGTGCAATCGAAAACCAAAACCCTAAAACTCCAAGCCGAGAAAAGTATTTGAACTTTAATTTGTGAATGACATACATGCCACCTATGCCAATGCTTAGTTTTAGTAAATGGCTAAAAATATCGCCAATGCCAACAGCACTATATACTACAATCACCGAGAAAATACACAGAAAGAAAACCACTACCCAAATGGTTCTATCCCCTTCTAATTTTATGTTTTTTAGAACGGTATCCATTTATAATTTCCTAACCTGATTTTTGAATTCTTGCCCTCTGTGCTCGAAATTATCAAACATATCGAAACTTGCACAAGTTGGAGATAATAACACCACATCTCCTTTATCACCTAATTGATAGGATGACCTTACTGCTTCTTCCATACTGCTTACCGTTTCAATTTTACCCACTATTTTGTTAAAATATTTTTGTATTTTCTTGGTTGATTCTCCTAAACAAATAATGGCTTTCACCCTGCTTTTTACTATCTCCGAAATCTCATCATAATCGTTTCCTTTATCCACTCCTCCTACAATCCAAATAACTGGTTTTGTCATGCTCTCCAAAGCATACCAAGCCGCATTTACATTAGTTGCTTTTGAATCATTTATAAAATCTATTCCATGAACAGTAAGCACATATTCCAATCGGTGCTCAATGTTCTGGAAATCGAGCATACTTTGCCTGATAATATCATTTTTTACATCCAGTATTCTTGTGGCAATTGCTGCTGCCATTGAATTATAAATGTTGTGTTTTCCTTGTAATGCTAGTTCTTGAATTGTCATTTTTTTGTTGTTTAGGTTAATATTAATTTTGTTGTTTTTATAAACAGCGCCATTCCCTGCTATCTGTTTATTTATAGAAATTGGTATCGCTTTTGCTTTTGTTTTTAAGTTAGCTTTTATCTGTTTGTCATCCCTATTATAAATAAGCACATCCTCTTTTTGCTGATTCATTGTTATGCGCAACTTTGATGCTATATATTTGCTAAAATCATTTTCATATCGGTTTAAATGATCAGGAGTAATGTTGAGAATAATCGCCACATTTGGCTTAAATTCTTTGATGCCATCCAATTGAAAACTGCTCAGTTCCAAAACGATATAACTATAATCTCTATTAGCAATTTCTCTAGCAAAACCAACACCAATATTCCCAGCTATGAGCACATCCAATCCTGCTTTTTTTAGGATGTGGCCAACAAGCAGAGTAGTAGTGGTTTTGCCATTGCTTCCTGTTATGGCAACCACTTTTGCTTTGGTGTATCTAAAAGCAAACTCCACTTCTGAAACAACAGAAATTCCTGCCAATTTTATGGCTTGAATAATCTCTATATCGTCTGGAATTCCCGGGCTTTTTACTACTTCTTTTGCTTGCAGAATTTTTTCCATTGTGTGCTTACCTTCCTCCCATTTTATCTCATTATTTGAAAGAACTTTTTTATTTTCCTTAGTTATTATTCCACTATCTGAAACAAAAACTTTCAACCCCTTTTTCTTTGCTAAAATAGCTGCCCCCACTCCACTTTCCCCTGCACCTAAAATCACTATTTGTTTTTCCACCTATCTTAATTTTAGCGTCACAATAGTTAGTATTGCCAACATGATTCCTACTATCCAAAAACGCGTAACAATTTTACTTTCGTTATAACCCAACTTCTGAAAATGATGGTGCAAAGGCGCCATTTTGAATATTCTTTTTCCCTGCCCATATTTCTTTTTGGTATATTTGAAATAACCTACTTGCAGAATAACCGAAAGATTTTCAATTAGAAAAATTCCACACAAAATCGGTATCAATAATTCCTTTCGGATAAGGATTGCTGCTACTGCGATTATACCTCCGAGAGACAAACTTCCTGTATCGCCCATAAACACTTGTGCTGGATAGGAATTGTACCACAAAAATCCCACACAAGCCCCCACAAAAGATGCCATGAAAATCACTAACTCTCCAGTATTTGGGATGTACATAATATTGAGATAATCGGCTGCCATAATATTACCAGACACATAAGCAAATACCGCAATAGTAGCTCCTATTATGGCGGAAGTTCCTGTTGCCAAGCCATCCAAACCATCCGTCATATTTGCACCATTGGATACTGCTGTAATAATCAAAATCACGATAAGTATAAACAAAATCATGGATGCAATTGGCGCTATGTCACCCATCCAGTTTGTAAGTATTTTGTAATCAAATTCATTATTTTTTACAAATGGAATGGTTGTTTTTGTGGATTGTTTTGCCTCTTGCTCAAATCCATATTCGTTTGCAATAGATATATTTGTTTCGGTAATTATTTGGGAGTCCACTAATTGTTCTTTTACAACAATATCAGCATGAAATACCATGATAAGCCCTACAATAATTCCCAAGCCAACTTGCCCTAATATTTTGAATCGTCCAGCTAACCCCTGCTTGTCTTTACGATACACTTTTATATAATCGTCAATAAAGCCAATTACGCCCATCCAAAGGGTAGAGATAATCATGATGATAATGTAGATATTTTCGAGTTTTGTAAAAAATAGTGTAGGAATCAGGATTGCAGCAATAATGATTAATCCTCCCATTGTTGGCGTTCCTTTTTTCTGCTTTTCACCTTCTAATCCCAATTCCCTTATCTGTTCCCCTATTTGTTTTTCTCGTATCAAATTGATGATTTTTCCACCAAAAACCATGGACACCAAAAGGGAAGTGATTACTGCCATGGCCGAACGAAAGGAAATATATTGAAATACGCCCGCTCCGGGAAAATTATACGCTTCTTGTAGGTAGTCAAATAAGTAATATAACATTAGCTTTTAATTAGGTTTAAAGATTCTTTTATTTCATCCATATCGTCAAAAGGATATTTTACTCCTTTTATCTCCTGGTATTTTTCGTGCCCTTTGCCAGCTACCAATATGATATCTTCTTTTTCTGAAATTGTGCAAGCTGTTTTGATGGCTTGTTTTCTATCGCTTATTAGCAAAGTTTTCTTTTTCTGAACAGGATTGAGTCCTGCCATCATATCTGAGATAATATCCTCTGGATTTTCTGATCTGGGATTATCGGAAGTAATAATAACTTGGGTACTTAAATCGCAAGCTATTGCTGCCATTTTTGGTCGCTTTGTCCTGTCTCTATCTCCCCCACAGCCAAGCACAGTAATTAATTTTTCATTCCCTGACCTTATTTTATTTATGGTGCCAAGCACATTTTTTAGCGCATCTGGTGTGTGGGCATAATCAACAATTGCCGTTACGCCTTCCTTATTTCTTACACTCTGAAACCTCCCTTCTGCTGAACTTAGCATACTAATACCTTCAAGGAGTTTTTCTTCATCTGTTTCTAGCAAAACGCCAACAGCATAAACTGCCAAAACATTATAGGCATTAAACTCTCCTATTAATTTAGTCCATAAATCGAAATTATTAATGCTTAAAAGCATTCCATCAAACTGATTTTCCAGAATTTTACATTTAAAATCGGACATGCTTTTTAAGGAATAAGTTTGCTTTTTTGCTTTTGTATCTCTTAGCATATTTATACCGTGCTTGTCATCATTATTTACAAGAGCAATGGCATTAGAATTTAACTGATTAAACACTTTCTTTTTAGCATTTATATATTTATTAAAAGTGGAATGGTAATCTAGATGATCGTGAGAAATATTGGTAAAAACCATGATATCAAAAGCAAGTCCTACAATACGATTCTGGTCGATTGCATGCGAACTTACTTCCATAAAACAATACTCACATCCATCAGAAACCATCTGAGATAAAAGCTGGTTTATTTCAACTGCATCTGCTGTTGTATGGGTGCTTTCAATAGTGTCATTATTTATCTTATTATTAATTGTAGAAAGCATTCCGACCTTTTTATTCATCCCTAAAAACAGATTGAAAAAAAGAGAAACAATGGTTGTTTTTCCATTTGTTCCTGTTACCCCAATAAGTTTTAACTTTTCGGATGGATTTTCAAAATAATTAGTAGCTATTACTGCTAATGCCTTACTAGAGTTTTTTACAATAATGTAGCTGATATTTTTTTCAGTTTCAGAAGGGAGTTGTTCTGCTACAATGGCGGTTGCACCATTTTTTATGGCTTGTGAGATATATTCATGACCATCCGTTATTGTCCCTTTTACCGATACAAATAAGCTTTGTTTTTTTACTTTTCTGGAATCAAAATGCACAGAGGAAATAGGTAAATCGGTGGTGCCAACTACATTAATAATTTCTACTTTATAAAGTATCTCTTTTAAAGATTTCATGCTAATTCCAAAATTATTTCACTTCCATTTTTAAATCGTTTTCCTTTTTTTAAACTTTGATTTTTTATTGTTCCTTTCCCTGAAAAATGAACTCTAAGCCCATTGTTTTCCAAAAGAAAAAGCACATCCTGAATCCCCATTCCTCTTAATTCAGGAATAAAACCATCTTTTAAATCTTCTTCTATTTTCCGTGTTTTTAGCTCAATAATATCTTGCTTAGCACTAGCAATTATCCAATTGGTTTTATCAGCTTGGAAAGGAATATTTAGCTCGCTTAAAACAACTTGTGCATCATAATTGTTTCCGTTTTTGGTATAAGGCGAACTTGTGTTTTTTTGGGCGGTAAACACTTCATGCAATTCCAAGTCAGATGCAAAAACTTTATCTGCAATTTCCTTAAATACGGGTGCTGCCACTTTTGCGCCATAAAAGCCGTTTTCTGTCGGGTTACTTATCACTACAATACATGAATATTTTGGATTATCTGCTGGAAAAAATCCTGCAAAAGATGCCTGATAGCTTTTTTTCTCTCCTTTTTTTGTTTTCCAATAATTAAGCTGACAAGTACCCGTTTTTCCGGCAATACTATACTGTTTGCTTTTTATGTTTTTTGCTGTCCCTCTCTCCACTACTTGTATCATTAAAGGGATAATTTGCTCGATATTTGTTCTGGCACAAATTGCAGGATTGATAACTTCTGTATTATTTACTTCAATAAATTTTCCATTTCTTTTTAAGCCGCTTACAAAAAGTGGTTTTACCATTCGCCCTTTATTTGCTATTGCATTATAAAATGTCAGCAGATGAAGCGGTGTCAAACTCACTTCATAACCAATGGACATCCAAGGCAAAGTGGTGCCTGACCAATCAAGACTTTTTGGTGTTTTTATTTTAGGGTTTTCTGGAGTTGGAATCTCAATATTAAGTGGAGTGTTTAGTTGAAATTTGTATAATCTATCTACAAATTTTTCTGGTTGTTTGGCATAAGCATTATTTATAATTTTGGAAATCCCAACATTTGATGATACTACAAAAACTTCCCCAATTGTTATTTTTCCATAACCCCCTTTTTTGGAATCAATCATGGTTCTGTCAAAAAATTTACACCTGCCATTTTCGGTATCTACACTATCTGATAATTTGAAAAATCCATCTTCCAATCCAGCCAAAATAGAAGCCAATTTGAAGGTAGAGCCAGGCTCGGAATGTTCCCCTATCGCATAATTGTAATCTTCAATAAACAATCCTTCTTCTAATCTTCTGAGGTTAGCAATTGCTTTTATTTTTCCTGTTTTCACCTCCATCACAGCCACACAACCAAATTCTGCTTTATGTTTCTCAAGTGCATTTATTAATGCCTGTTCAGCAACATCCTGCAAATCAATATTGATAGTGCTTATTACATCATCTCCGGCTTTTGGCAATACATTCGCATTAGAATTGATTGGCATCAAAACCTTTTTAGAAATTTTTTGTACTAACTTTTTACCGTTTTCCCCTTTCAAAATTTGGTTATAAGCTCCTTCAATTCCTATTGGCTTTATCCCCTGCCTTTCATATCCTATTGTTCGTTTTGCTAACAGTTGAAATGGTATTTCTCTATTTTCTTTTCTCTCACAAATTAGCCCTCCTTTAAATTGACCCATCTTAAAAATTGGGAAAGATTTTAGTTGTTTTACTTTATTGTAAGTCATTTCTTTTTTAAGAAAATAATATCTTTCATTGTTCTTTTTTGCATTTCGAAACTCAATTTCATAAGCCAAAGCAGTTTTATCGTTAAATAAATTTTCCAATTTCTTGGCTAAGGCAGAAATGTTCTTGCGAAAAGTGTCATTATCTATTGTTTGAAAATCAATATGCACATCATAAAGAGGCATAGATATCGCAAGCAGACTTCCATCATCAGAGAAAATATTTCCTCTTGGCGCCTCAACCGTTATAAACTCGGGTTGGTTCTGACTAAATGATTCTTTTAATTGTTGGATTACAAAAACCTGAGATAAAATGATAAATGCAAAAAGAATCATAAAAAAATACAGAAAAATCAATCGCCAGTTTATATTCCCTTTCTGTTTATTCATTAGTTTTCTTCAATAATTTTTGGAGCTATTAGTGATGATTTTAAACCCATACTTACCACTGTATTTTCAATTGTTGATCTTTTGTATTTACCCATCAATTCCGACTTTGTAGTAATGTATTCCACTCGCAATTCATATAACTCTTTTTCTGCTTTATCAATATTTCGGGCGAGATGCTCAGCATTGTAGTAAAGGGTAATATTGATGATGATTAAAAGCACAACAAATAGGATGAATGGTAGGTGTTCCTGATTCTCCTTCTTAGAAAGAAAATCTCCTCTAATTATTTGGGTAATAATATTTTGCTCTTGCGCTTTTTTACTTCTCATTCTATATTTTTTCAGCAATCCTTAGCTTTGCACTTCTTGCTCTTGGGTTGTTTTTTATTTCCTTTTCAGAAGGAATAATTACTTTTTTACTGATTTCTTTAAATTTCTTGAAAGGATTTCCGTAAAAATCTTTTTGCAGATTTCCTTCTATATTTCCTTTTTTTACCAAATTCTTTACCAATCTATCTTCCAATGAATGGTAGGAGATTACCGATAATCTACCGCCAACTTTTAATAAGTCAGTTGCTGCATTTAGCATTGCTTTTAATGCTCCTATTTCATCATTTACCTCAATTCGTATGGATTGAAAAACCCTTGAAAAAAACTGATTTCTTTTTCTCTCAATGGTTAAATGCTGCATGCAATCTAAAAGCTGATTAGTGGTTAGAATCTGTTTTTCCTTTCTAGCTGTAACAATGGTTTTGGCAATTTTTCTTGATTCTCTAAGTTCACCATATTCGAAAAATACTTTTGCCAAATCTTCTTCTGAATAATTATTAATGATATGCTTGGCATCCAATTCAGAATTGAGATTCATACGCATATCCAATGGTCCTGAAAATCGAGTGGAGAATCCTCTTTCTGAAATATCAAATTGATGAGAAGAAACACCTAAGTCCGCCAACAATCCATCAATTTTATTTACCCCTTCCAATCTTAAAAAGTTTTTAATGTTTCTGAAATTAGTATTCAATAATTTGAAACTATTATTTTCTAAAATATTATTGTTAGCATCTGTATCTTGATCAAAAGCATACAACTTCCCTGTGCTAATATTTTTTAAAATTTCTCTCGAATGTCTACCCCCACCAAATGTTACATCTATATAAATTCCGTTGGGATTTATACTAAGACCCTCCACACTCTCACTTAGTAAAACCGGCTCATGATACATCATCCTCCCTCTTTACATGTGACTGATTCCCCATTACTTCTTCCGCTAATTTTCCAAAGTCTTTCAATGTTGATTTTATGGTGTCTTCATACTGCTGCTTATCCCAAATCTCAATGACATTTACGGATGCAGTTAGCACAATTTCCTTGTCAATTCCAGCAAAAACAATTAGGTTTTTTGGGATAAGTATTCTACCATTTCCATCTGCTTCTACTATTTTTAATCCTGACATATACGAGCGTATAAAATCAATATTCTTCTTTATAAACCGATTTAATTGATTCACCTGTGCTGCCATTGTATTCCATTCTTTCATTGGATACATCTCCAAGCAATTATTAAAAACGCTTCTTTTTATTACAAAACCATCTTGCATCACAGGAGATAATTGTTTTTTTAGAGCGGAGGGAAGCATGATACGACCTTTTGCATCAGACTTACATTCATATGTTCCTATCAGATTAATCACTTTTCTTTTTTAATGGGTGTAAATATATTATAAATGCCCCACATTTTACCACATTTTACCACTTTGTTAAAAACTTTATCCATTTTCTGTGTTTTTCAGATGGTATTCAGAAGAATGAATATTCTCTACTCCTATCAAATAAAATTTCTTTACTTTGCAACTGCTGAAAAAGAATGAGATGATAAAAAAAGAGGGGAAATTTACATATATTGAAAAAGGGGAAGGAGCCCCTCTAATTTTATTACACGGCCTTATGGGCGGGGTAGATAATTTTGGGAGCATGGTTGATATTGTGGCTAATGCCGGATTCAAAGTACTTGCACCTGATTTGAAACTTTTTGAAGTTCCCTTACTTAAAACTTCTATAAAGTATTTAGCAGAATATCTTAATGATTTCATGAGGCATAAAAAATTAGAGAAAGCTGTACTAGTTGGAAATTCACTGGGAGGACATATTGCCCTTGTTTTTTCTAAAAAATACCCGGAAAAAGTAGAAGGTATAGTGCTAACTGGAAGCTCTGGTTTGTATGAAAAAGCAATGGGAGATTCTTTTCCAAGAAGAGGAGATTATGAGTATATAAAAGTAAAAACGGAGGAAGTATTTTATGATCCGAAAACTGCCACCAAAGAATTGGTAGATAAAGTATTCGATATAGCAAATAAAAGAGATTCCGTAATCCGTTTGCTTGCTTTTGCAAAATCTGCAATACGGCACAATATGGCGGAAGATATACCTCACTTTACAATACCTGTTTGCCTTATTTGGGGAAAGCAAGACAAGGTAACCCCCCCACATGTTGCGGAGGAATTTCATAGTCTTTTCCCTAATTCCGAACTTTTCTGGATTGACAAATGTGGGCATTCGCCAATGTGGGAGCACCCTGAAAAGTTTAGCGAAATTACCATTGATTGGCTGGGTAATCATTTCTAAAATTTTGTGATGCAGATAAAAAGTGCCGATTTTATTATCAGTAATACGGATTATACCCTTTGCCCAAAAGCAGATATGCCAGAGTATGCTTTTATTGGCAGATCGAATGTCGGAAAATCATCTCTTATCAATCTTATTACAAATAAAAAACAGCTTGCAAAAATTTCAGGAAAGCCCGGAAAAACACAGCTTATTAATCATTTTTTAATCAATAAGGAGTGGTATTTGGTGGATTTGCCTGGTTATGGCTATGCTACCGTTTCTAAAACACAAAAGCAAGAATTTCAAAAAATTATTTTTAGTTATTTAGAAAACAGAGAGGATTTAATGTGTCTTTTTGTGCTTTTGGATTGCAGACACAAGCCCCAAAAAATTGATTTGGAATTTATGAAGTGGTTGGGCGAAAAGCAAATACCCTTTCTTATGATTTTTACAAAAATTGATAAATTAGGCAAGACTGAACTTAAAAAAAATATAGAAAATTACAAAACTGAGATGCTAAAACAATGGGAAGAGATACCTCAAACTTTTTTCGCGTCAGTGCCTAAAAGAAAAGGAAGTAAGGAAATTCTTGACTTTATTGAAAAGACGAATCTTCTTTTTACTTCTTAGCTTTTATTATTCCTGACTGCTCCCCAAAAAATGCACAATAATCTTTTAGCGCATCTGCTAGATTGGTTTCATTAGTGGCTTTTTCTAATGAACTTGCCATGGAAAGCAAAGTTTGATGATACATGATAAGCATCTCACTTACCATCATGTCCTTTGTCCAAAGATCAATGCGCAAAGTTTCATTTGTTTTTTTATCCCAAGCAGAAATTAAAATAGATTTTACATCTACCTTTTTTAACTGTCCATCTGTACTGCTCATCTGAATATTTTGCGGAATATTGTTTTCGTTTAGCTGAATTTCAAAACTAATTTTTGATTTTTTCATCATTATTCTTTAAGGTTTGTAGCCCGATTGTTGTAAAATTTCTTGGGGCTTTGTGTTTTGCATTAATTCTATTAAAGTAACGCTCGTATTGTTTTCCATATATTCGTTCACAATTTTCCATCCTAGCCAATAGGCAATTCTTCCTGGCGATTTGTTTGACATTCCTTTTGCAAAAGGCGAATAGTTGATGTAACTATTATACTGCTTTATATCGGTAGAAAAAAGAATGTTGTTTTGAATAAAATAAGCCCAAATAGATTGCTCATTATCCTCACACCAAGCAATTTGTTTTTTACTGAATCTGAGTTTATCTTCATCAGAAATATGTGGTACGATTTCGTTAATGAAATACATGATTTTCCCTTTATAAATCATCTGAGATAAAAAGTCATTTCCACTATCAAAAATACCAAACTCATTATTAGCAATTGCTTCAAAACAATAGGGTAAAATAAACTTTTTCTGATTTTTAAAACGCATATATTCAGGGAAATTAAGGCGCTTGTAAAATGAACAATCCTTGCCTAAAAAATAATCTAATCCAATGGCAAGAATAGTGTCATTAGTTACTACCCCAAAATTGAAGCCACTAAAATAAGTGATTATAGTTGGGGTTTGCTTTTCAGGAAAATGATGTTTGTATCTACCAAAAGCTTTTGCCAAATCGGTTTCCAAAAATGTGATATCAGGGTATTTATTAATTAGTGTATCGTATGCTTCCCGCATATCCGGATGAGAAATAAAGCTTAAAATCTCATTTTGGTAAGTATGTTTTTGAGAATTTGTTCTTAAAATTTCCTGATTAAAATTCTCGAAAAAAGAGCCAAGTTCTGTTTCCCATTCCAGAATATCATCCTTAATTTTAATGCTATCGGTGGTAAAAAGGGTTTGCTCAAATCGGTAAATATTTACTTCTTTCTTTTTCGTTTTATCAGCATTGTTGTTTCTAAAAATAAAAATACAAAGCGCTACAACAAATAATAATAAGAATAATTTGGATACTTTCATAATTGCAAAATTAAGAATCTATTTAGTTTTAATGAAAACAATAATTACTTTTGCGAAAACATATTTTGTGCAAGAAGAAAAAATAATCAAACATATTGTTAGCTGGCTCAAACAATATTCTGACATATCGAAAACAAAAGGTTTTGTAATTGGCATTTCAGGAGGAATTGATTCTGCTGTAGCGTCTGTACTGGGGGCAAAAACTGGTCTTCCAATACTTTGTATTGAAATGCCAATACACCAAAGTGCCACACAAGTAGAAAGAGCAAGCAATCATGTAAAATGGCTAGAAAATGACTATGTCAATGTAAGTACAATGGAAACAAATCTTACTGCCCTTTTTGATTCATTTATAAAACTGATGCCCGAAATAAAAACAGAAGAAACAGCCGAAAGAGCACTTATTAATACTCGCGCTAGAATAAGAATGACTACCCTTTATTATTTTGCTCAGTTGAATAATTATTTGGTGCTTGGCACTGGCAATAAAGTGGAAGATTTCGGAATTGGATTTTTTACAAAATATGGAGATGGAGGAGTAGATCTTAGCCCTATTGCCGATTTAACAAAATCGGAAATTTTTACATTGGGAAAAAAGTTAAATATTATTGAGGATATACAAGTTGCTCGGCCAACTGATGGGCTTTGGAATGATGACAGAACGGATGAAGATCAAATTGGCGCTACTTATCCAGAACTGGAATGGGCCATGCGTTATTCAGAAAACAACAATAACATTACTGCAAGAGAAAAAGAAGTTTTGGCTATTTATAAAAGACTCCGAGAAGTTAATTCGCATAAAATGAAGGAAATTCCAGTTTGTAGTATTCCTGAAAAATTAAGATAATACTATAAACTAGTAATATCTATTACCTCTTTTATTTCTGGAACAGCTCGTTTTATTGCTTGTTCCACCCCTGATTTCATGGTCATCATACTCACATTACAACTACTACAAGCTCCCATAAGTTTTACTTTAACCACCATATCATCTGTCACTTCAATTAGTTTAATATCCCCTTCATCTGCCTCAAGGTAAGGCCGAATCTCATCCAATGCTCCTTCAATTTTACTAAGTAGTTCCCTGTCTGTAATTATTCCCATAATTTTCTTTTTAATTTGAACAACCCCTTGAATGAGTTGTTTTTACGGCCTGGGTTGGTTTTATTTTGGTATTTCTTTTATCAATCACTGCAACTACATTTTTTGCCAAAGTTAGAAATGATTTTGCAATTGGACTGTCGATTTGCAAAATAGCGGGTCTGCCAGCATCTGCGGCCTCTCTTACCGATTGCACAATTGGGATTTCTGCCAATAATTCGATATTCAATTGCTCTGCCAATTCTTTTGCCCCTTCTTTTCCAAAGATATAATATTTTTTATTAGGCATATCCTCAGGAGTAAAATAAGCCATATTTTCAATAATTCCAAGAACTGGCACATTAATACTTTCCATTTGGAACATATTCACCCCTTTTCTGGCATCAGCCAAAGCAATGGGTTGAGGGGTGCTAACTACAATAGCCCCAGTTAAAGGAATAGACTGTACCAAAGATAAATGAATATCGCCTGTTCCTGGTGGCAAATCAATAATTAAGTAATCCAACTCTCCCCAATGTGCATCCCAAATAAGTTGGTTTAATGCTTTTGATGCCATTGGACCTCTCCAAACTACTGCTTGCTGGCTTTGTGCGAAAAACCCAATGGAAAGCAATTTCACTCCATAACTTTCAAGAGGTTTCATTTTTGTTTTACCGTCTACATCTATTCCTTGCGGAACAGCCCCTTCCAAATCAAACATCATGGGCATGGATGGACCGTAAATATCTGCATCAACTACCCCAACTTTATTGCCAAGCTGTATTAATCCTACAGCCAAGTTTGCGGCAATGGTTGATTTGCCTACCCCGCCTTTACCTGAAGATACGGCAATGATATTTTTAACATTAGGAATAGAATTTCCTTTTATTTCCGTTACCTTTTCAGGAGCGTTGATAATCAAATTTATTTTTACAGCAGATTTTTCATATGCATAATCGTGTACTGCTTTCATACAGTCCACTTCCACTTTTTTCTTGTATTGCAAAGTAGGATTCTTTATCTCTACATCCAACTCCACATCAGTTCCGAAAATTTGAATATTTTTTATCGCCCCACTTTCCACAATATTTTTCTCCTCATTAGGCAATGTAATGTGTGATAAGGCTTCTTCTATTTGTTGTTTGGTAAGCTTCATTGTGAAGTTTAAGAATGCAAAGATAAGTTTTTTAGATTGAATTAAAGCAATTCTTTTGATGGGTCCCAAAAATTATTTCCTAAATTAATTACTTTATTTTCTTCTACTACAATTCCTTCATTTTCCAAGAGTTGTTGCATAAGATTAATTCCATTAAAATGCGCTTTTCCTGTAAGCAAACCATTACGATTTATAACTCTATGTGCTGGCACATCATTTGGGCATTTATTAAGCGCCCAACCCACCATTCTGGTAGATTTTGCACTCCCAAGATATTTACCAATAGCGCCATAGGAAGTTACTCTTCCTATTGGAATTATCCTTACGACCTCATACACTTTATTAAAGAAATTATCTTCCATTAATAATTCAACCTAAACCTCAAATATGTAATGGGCAATCCTTTATTCAAATAGATTTGCTCATAATGGGTTTTTATTTCCATATGTTCTCTCTGCAATTCTGCATTATACAAATCCTCTGTTGCATCTTCCAAAAAATGATTTTCCCCAGCAATCACTCCCAAAGTAAAGCCATGCAAAAACTGACTATCTGTTTTTAAGTGAATGAGTCCATCCTTTTTAAGTATGTTTTTATATCTATTCAGAAAATTGGGATGAGTTAAGCGTTTTGTCCCTCTTCTTTTTTTTAATTGAGGGTCAGGAAATGTAATCCAGATTTCATCCACTTCATTTTTTGAGAAACAAGCTTCTATCCAATCAATACGGATGCGTAAAAAACCTACATTTTTCATTTCTTTGTGAAGTGAGTCAGTTGCTCCTTGCCAAATTCTTGCTCCTTTTATATCAATCCCTAAAAAGTTCTTCTCTGGAGATTTTTCGGCCAAGCCCACACTATATTCCCCTTTTCCACAGCCCAACTCTAAAACAAGTGGGTTGTCATTATTGAAAAAATCTTTTTTCCATTTTCCTTTCATTGCATAACCCTGCCTTATAACCTCCAATGTTGGTTGTTGTACATGAGGGTACTCCTCCATCTGAGCAAACTTCTGTAACTTATTTTTTACCAAATCTCTTATTTTAATGCAAAAGTAAGAGTGTTTTATTTATTTTCGGCATGTGAAAACAAAAAAAAGAATTTTAGTAGCGCCTCTTGATTGGGGAATTGGACATGCTACTAGATGTATCCCAATTATTAATGCGCTTATTTCACACAATTTTGAAGTTATTATTGCTGCTGATAGTAGGCCAATGCATCTTTTAATAACTGAATTTCCTGAATTGGAAGCCATTCGTTTTCCTGGATATAATATAAAGTATCCCGAATTTTTACCAATGAGCTTGAGCATGCTTTTGCAAATACCAAAACTTTTATTGGGGATAAAAAAAGAGCATGTAGTTTTAGAAGACATTATTACAGATTACAAAATTGATGGCGTAATTTCAGATAACCGATTTGGCTTATTTACTACAAAAGTACCTACTGTTTTCATTACGCATCAATTGGAAATTAAGAGTCCTTATTTTATTGATGAAATCAGAAATCTCAATTATAAATACATCAAAAAATTTGATGTTTGTTGGATAATGGATGATGAAAAGGAGAATTTAGCAGGTAGTCTTTCCAAGCCAAAATTTTTACCTAATAACAGTCTCTATATAGGCGTGCAATCTCGTTTTGAAAAAAAATATGTAGAAAAAAAATATGATATTCTCGGAATTGTTTCCGGTCCAGAGCCACAAAGAAGCATTTTTGAAAAAGGATTGATAAAAGTATTAAAGGATAGAGAAGAAAAATCACTAATTTTATTAGGGAAACCGGAACAAAACTCAAGCGAGCAAATAGGAAGTCTTAGTGTAAAATCACATTTGAATGCTAAAGATTTAAATACTGCTATATTGCAATCTGATTTAATAATTTGCAGGCCTGGTTATTCCACTATCATGGACTTGGCAAGGCTGGGGAAAAAAGCAATTTTTATTCCAACTCCTGGGCAAACCGAACAAGAGTACTTAGCAGAATATTTTATGGAAAAAGGAATTTGTTTTGCCCAAAAACAAAATGATTTTAATTTACAAACTGCAATAGATAAGAGTACCTCATTTACTGGCTTCAATGCAAAAGAAAAGACTACTGATTGGAAAACTTTATTTTATCTATTTGAGGGAGAATGAAAATAAAAACTATTTTTATATTGCAATCTATAAAAAGTATAAATTTGCAGGCAAAATATTAGACAATAAATATGGAATTTGGAATAATTGAATTATTAACGCTCATTGGGGCTCTTGGATTTTTCATCTATGGGATGAAGGTAATGAGTGATGGGATACAAAAAGTGGCTGGAAGTAAAATGAGAAGCATTTTAAGTAAAATGACTTCAAATAGATTTTTAGGAATTACAACAGGATTTATATTAACTGCACTTTTACAATCATCTTCAGCTACAACGGTAATGATAGTAAGTTTTGTTAATGCTGGGCTTTTAAGTTTGGTAGAATCCATTGGAGTTATTATGGGAGCAAATATTGGAACTACAATTACTGCTTGGCTTATTTCATTACTTGGTTTTAAAGTAAAAATATCATCTATTGCCTTACCAATTATCGCTATTGGTTTCCCAATGATGTTCTCTTCAAAATCTAACATAAAAGCATGGGCAGAAGTACTTATAGGATTTGCTTTACTCTTTATGGGACTAGATGCATTAAAAGAATCTGTGCCGAACTTAAAAGAAAATGCGGAGTTTTTATCATTTCTTTCGAGCTATGCTGATATGGGAACTATTTCTCTTTTAATTTTTATTGGAGTAGGAACTATTCTTACATTAGTCGTACAATCTTCTTCAGCAGCTATGGCTTTAACTCTAGTAATGTGTTATGAGGGATATATTCCTTTTGAACTAGCGGCTGCTATGGTTTTAGGTGAAAACATTGGAACTACAATTACTGCAAATTTAGCCGCCCTTGTAGGAAATGTACATGCAAAACGAGCAGCAAGAGCTCACTTTATATTTAATATTTTTGGAGTAATTTGGATGATATTTGCTTTCCAATTCTTTATAAATAGTATTGATAGTTACATGATATCAAATATGGATTTAT
>DUAL01000164.1:0-424 GCA_012960835.1 Flavobacteriales bacterium
TCAAATCTGTTGTATTCAGAATACTCCAAATTATTGCAAAAAAGAACGATTTTGAAGAAATTATTCTGAATTTAAGGGATTTTGAATAAGTGCATCTAAAAAAGTGGCGATTTTAGGGTAAATTTAGCTTTTCTTTCTGATTATCAGTTATTTACACCATGTCACTATTTTTAACAATAAGATGTTAAAAAGGGGGTATAATTTTTATCCTTATTTTCACCTTTATTATCTATTTCTATCTGATTTTTAAGTTTTTAAATATCTACTGCTTTTAGTAATATTAATAAAGGATGAAAAAGAGCAAATAATAGAAAAATATCACAAAAATAGCTCAACAAGCGATATATCCTTTATGTTTGGGGTAGTATTAACCAAAAAAATTTTAATTATGGACAATGTATTTAAGTACTTTAACGGTTTTTTT
>DUAL01000164.1:489-20324 GCA_012960835.1 Flavobacteriales bacterium
GAATATACTTAATAGTCTGGGAGGTTCTGGTTTTGCAGGACTTGTTGGAATTTGTGTTCTATTTGGACTATTGCGTGGGTAGATTTTTAGTTAACTAAATAAAATAGCCCTACAATTTAGTAGGGCTATTTTATTTTAACAACAAATTTTGTTAACTCAAAATTATAGTTTAAGTTTGGAAAATATTTATAAGATACAAATTATGGAAAAACTTTTTAAGCAACTTATAGGCTTACTAAAAAAAGCAATTACACTAGCGCTTTATTTTCTTTGTTTGGGCATTGTTGTACAGCTTCTAATTGATGATAAAATTTTAGGCTGGGATCCTGTTGGGAATATACAAGATGCAGGGGGTTCTTTTATTGGTGTTATTGCACTTGTGGCTATGTATTCTTTATTTATTCAGAATAAGAAATAGATTTCTTTTTTAGTGCGCTTCTAACCAATTATTGCCAATTCCTAATTGGGTAATAAGAGGAACATCTAATTCTACCGCATTTTCCATATTTTGTTTTACCAAATTTTTAAGCACATTTTCTTCCTCTTTATGCATATCAAAAACTAGTTCGTCATGCACTTGTAGTAACATTTTCGATTTTAAGTTTTGTTTTTCCATTTCTGATTGAACATCAATCATTGCTTTTTTGATAATATCAGCTGCTGAGCCTTGAATTGGTGCGTTTATAGCATTTCGTTCAGCCATTGCCCTAAGCATACCATTTCTAGAATTAATGTCCTTCAAATATCTTCTTCTTCCTAAAATGGTTGCCACAAATTCATTCTCTCTTGCCTTTTCAATTGAGAAATCCATATACTCCTTTACTTTTGGAAATTCCTTAAAATACCCATCAATTATTTGCTTGGCCTCAGTTCTACTTACGCCAATATTTTGAGAGAGTCCAAATGCAGAAATGCCATAAATAATTCCAAAATTTACTGATTTTGCATTCGAGCGCATAGTTCTGTCGATCTCTGAAATAGGTACTTTATATACCTTTGCAGCAGTTGCTGTATGAATATCCACTCCATCATTAAAGGCCTGCAACATCCCTTCATCCTTGCTAAGTGATGCCATAATTCTTAACTCAATTTGCGAATAATCTGCCGCCAATAAAGTGAAATTTTCATCTCTTGGGATAAATGCTTCTCTAGTTTTTCTTCCTCTTTCTGTTCTTATTGGAATATTTTGCAAATTAGGATTTATGGAACTTAGCCGACCAGTAGCTGCAACCGATTGATTGAAAGTGGTGTGAATTCTTTTGGTTTTTTTACTGATTAATTCTGGCAATGCAAGAATATAGGTAGAAAGCAATTTTTTGATTTCTCTATATTCTAATATTTGCTCAATAATTGGGTGTTTATCTTTTAATTTTAATAGCGTTTCTTCTGATGTGGAATACTGCCCAGATTTGGTTTTTTTGGCTTTTTTTGCCAACTCCATTTTTTCAAACAAAACTTCCCCCAATTGTTTTGGGGATGCAATATTAAACTCCTCTCCTGATAATTTTATTATTTCTTTGCTGATTTTTTCTATTTCATCTGACAAAGTGATGGCGTATTCAGCTAACATTTTATCATCAATTCTGAATCCTTCCACTTCCATTTTAGCCAAAACTTTTGTAAGTGGCATTTCAATTTCTGTGAAAAGTTTGTTGATTTTTATCTCTTCTAGTTGTTTGCTGAAAATAGGATAAAGTTGCCAAATGGCATCCGTTTGCTGATTAAAAAAATTGGATAATTCCTGCTGATTAATGCTTGCTATTTCTTTTTTTAACTTGCCTTTTCCTCTTAAATCTTCCAAAGTATTGATGCTGTAACTTAAATGATTTTCTGTCAGGATACTTAAATCATGTCGCATATCAGGGTTCAACAAATAGTGTGCAATTCCAATATCAAAAAGTTGGGCTTTTACACTAATATTATTTTGGGCAAGCACTTTAATTTGAAATTTTAAGTCATTACCGATAAGCACTATTTGTTCTTTTTCTAATAGTGGTTTAAGCAATCCAAACAACTCATTTTCTGGGAGAGAAATAAAATAAGCGTATTCCTTTTCACAGCAGAGAGATACCCCTAAATTCTTAGCATCCAAAAAATTGGCAGTTGTAGTACATAGTTGAATGGTAAATTTTTTCTTTGACTCAAATGAAGCCAAAATCTTTTCTGCCTCCTGAAAAGTTGTAATTGTTTTGTAGTTAATGGGTGCTGATTTTAGTTCTTTTTCTACTATTTCAGAAGTTGAAAAAAGATCCATTTGTCCTTGTTTTATCTCTACTTTTTCGGGGATTTCTGGTGATACTATTGTCTCTTGATTATTTGATTTTGATGCTAGGACTCTTGGCAGTAATGCCCGAAATTCTAATTCTTCAAAAAGAGATTTGATTGCCTCTTCATTTTTTGGTTCAAGTCTTAATTCTGGCTCCTCAAATTCAATAGGAACATCCGTTATGATGGTTACTAATTGTTTAGATTGTAAGCCAATTTCTTTTCCTTCTTCCACATTCTCTTTCATTTTCCCTTTTAACTTATCTGTATTTTCAAATAAGCCTTCCATACTACCGTATTCTGCTATAAGTTTTTGGGCTGTTTTCTTTCCCACTCCTGGAATTCCTGGAATATTATCAGCAGTATCGCCCATCATCCCTAAAAAGTCAATTACTTGATCTACTTTTTGAATCTCAAATTTTTCTAAAACTTCTGGTATGCCCCAAACTGTTGTTGGCTGCCACTTATTTCCTGGCCGATACATAAAAATATTTTCAGAAACTAATTGTGCAAAATCCTTATCGGAGGTCATCATATACACCTGAAACCCTTCTTGTTCTGCCTTTTTTGCTAAGGTACCAATTACATCATCTGCTTCAAATCCATCTCTATACAATTTTGGAATATTCATGGCTTCCAATAATTTATCAATATAAGGCAATGCTTCACTTATTCCTTCTGGCATTGCTTCACGGTGGGCTTTGTATGCTGGAAAATCTATGTGTCTTTGGGTTGGCTTTTTGGTATCGAAAACCACTGCCAAATGAGTAGGATTCTGCTTGTTTATCACTTCAATCAGTGTATTTGTAAAACCAAAAATAGCAGATGTATTTAATCCTTTTGAGTTGATTCTTGGATTTTTTATAAATGCAAAATAGGCTCTATAAATAAGAGCAAAGGCATCTAATAAAAATAATTTTTTTGGATTACTCATATTAAGGTAAAAATACGCTTTTAGATTAATCTTAGCATTTCTGAGTGTTTTTTTTAAACGATTATGTATTTTTATCTTTTCTTATCAGAATAATTTATGAAAAATAAACGGCTTTTTAATGTGCTTAAAATTCCTCTACTATTTGTTACGCTAATGTGGATAGTAAAATTGATTGAGTTGTATTTTGGCACTACTTTTTATGCACATGGTGTTCTCCCACGGTCTATTTCCGGGCTGCAAGGAATCCTTTTTTCTCCCTTTATTCATCAGGATTTTAGTCATCTTTTAAATAATACTTACCCCCTTGTTATACTTGGAGGTATGCTCTTTTATTTTTATAAAAAATTAGGATTACAAATTTTTTTATGGCTTTTTTTTATTGCAGGAATTTGGCTTTGGGCAATTGGTCGTCCTAACTTTCATATTGGTGCAAGCGGAGTGGTTTATGCTTTAGCAAGTTTTATTTTTTTTAGTGGATTAATCAAAAAACAAACCAAATTATCTGCCGCATCTGTTTTAGTGATTTTTCTGTATGGCTCCATGATTTGGGGCGTATTGCCCATTTATGATGGCGTGTCATGGGAAGGACATTTAGCAGGTCTGCTAGCTGGACTTTTAATGGCTATTTTTTACAGAAAAGAAGGACCTCAACCAAAAAAATACCAATGGGAAATTGAGGAAGAATTAGAGAGAGAAAGGCAAGAAAGTAAAGATTTAAACATCCATTATTTCTATAAAGAAGAGGATTGATTTTCTGCTTTAATCACCCCCCAATTAGATGTGTACCAAACCCTTTCGTGAAAATAATATAAAAGCATTTTAGTAATCAATTCACCCGTAATTATTTTAAGACCCATAATTGGACTTCCAGTAAAAATCCATGAGAGTAAAAGAGTGTCTAAGGTTCCAATAAAACGCCAGGAAATAGTTTTTGAAAAATGTCTTTTTCTATTTCGTGTTTTCCAATTGTATGAATACCAAGCTCTTTCATGGAAATAATACAGAATTGTTTTGGTGATGACTTCCGTAAAAGCAATCCAGCCACCAGTTTCAAGTGAACCAGAAAAAAAAGTAGCAAGAATAAATGTGTCTATAGAGCCAACAATCCGCCAAGTAATTGTTTTTGCGATATGTCTTTTCCTTGATATCTTTGGCTTTCCCATGTCTTGAGTAGGAAGAGAAGATGTCTCCATTTATTGTTTTTTTTGCAATGATAAACAATTTTTACAAAAAATGTACTAAAAGTAAAAAATGAAGAATTCGATAAAGACTCCTAATAAAAATCCCAAATAAACTTGTTTAAGGTTATGTGCATTTTCATTAATCCTTGCAAATCCCACACATCCTGCACAAAAAATAAGTGCAATTATTAAATAAATATTACCTCCAAAAAGAGAATGAATAGCTAAAAAAGCCCCTAATACACCTCCGATACCGAGCATGTGCAAGCTAATCTTCCAAAAGTTAGAAACAATAGCAGAAATGACTAAAATAAGCATAGCTCCAACTAAAAGATTTACAACCACAAAGTGAATATGTAGTGTTTCTAAAAACAGGAAAAGCAAATAATACCATCCCAATGCAAATAGTAAAGGCCATCTTCTTTCCTCTTGATTTTCCATATAATAAGAGGAAACTACTCTGAGTTTTTTTAGAATAAAAACACTTAAAATTGGAAGAAAAAAAGTAAATATACAAGTGAGTTTTAAGATTTGTTTTTTTTGTTCAATATCCATAAACTGAGAAAACAAAGGGATACACTGAAAAAGAAGCAATAGCGCATAAGTTGGCATTAAAATTGGATGGAAAACAAAAGAAATCAATTTTGAAAGTTTCATTATAACGTTCTTCTTAATCTGGCAACAGGAATATGGAGTTGTTCTCTGTATTTTGCTACTGTTCTTCTAGCAATATGATATTCCTGTTTGCCTAAAAGTTCAGCTAATTTCTCGTCATTTAAGGGCTGTTTTTTATCTTCCGATTCTAATATTTCTTTCAATTTTTCTTTTATTTCTTTAGTAGAAATTACCGTTCCATCCTCTTTGTGGTATGCCTCTGAGAAAAGTTCTTTCAAAAGAAAAGTGCCAAATGAAGTTTCTACATATTTGCTATTACTAACTCTGGAAATAGTAGAAATATCCATACTTACTATTTGTGCAATATCCATCAATTTCATTGGTTTCAAATCTTTTTCGTCACCACTAATAAAATAATCATGCTGAAAATTAATGATGGCAGACATCACATTGTGTAAAGTATTTTCTCTTTGCTTGATGGCATCAGCAAACCATATGGCTGATTCAATCTTTTGTTTTATAAAATCTTTCGCCTGTTTATCCTTTGTTTCGGTAAGCATTTTTTCATAGCTTTTATTTACAAAAACTTGTCGGTTGTTGCTTTTGTTCAATTTCAAATTTAATTTTCCATCTATATAATTGATGCTGAAATCAGGTAAAATATAATTAGTCATTTCAGTGGAATTACTAAATGCGCTTCCCGGGTTAGGATTTAGTTTTTCAACCTCTAGATACACTTGTTTTAGTTGGAATTTATTGATTTCTGACTTCCTAAAAATGGCATCAAAATTCTTTTTACTAAAGGGATCATAATAATTTTGTAGCACATCAATTGCTAACTGAATGCTTTTGGTTTTCTCTTTTGCTTTTAGCTGCAAAACAAGGCACTCTTGCATACTTTTTGCTCCTACTCCAAAGGGTTCAAGTGTTTGTATTTTTTGCAAAATCCTTTCCAATTCCTTCTCGCTTACCTCAATATCTTGGTTGAGCAATAAATCATTTTCTATTATATATAAATCCCTTGTTAAAAAACCATTATCATCCAAACAGCCAATAAGATACTGGGCTAAATCATATTCTTTCTCCTCTAAGTTTAGCAATAAAAGCTGCTTTAAAAGCGCCTCATATAAACTCTCCTCTTTATCAGGAATTGGCGGTGGAGAATAGTCAGGATTATTTCTTTTGTAATATTGGTATTCCGTCTGAAAATCGGATTCCTCTTCATCCACTATTTCTTCTTCCAAAGCAGGATTTTTTTCTAACTCTTCTTCAATTCTGCTTTCTAAGGATGTTAAAGGAGTTTGTAACAAACCCAAAAATTGTATTTGTTTAGGCGATAGTTTTAATTGCTGATTTTGCTGTAATCTTTGCTTGTTCATTTATTAAAATTCGGCATTCTGGGGAGTTCTTGGAAATGGAATTACATCTCTTATGTTTTTCATTCCTGTTACAAACATGATTAATCTCTCAAATCCTAATCCAAAACCAGAATGAACACAAGTCCCAAATTTTCGGCTTTCCAAATACCACCAAAGTTCCTGCTTATCCACATCCATTTCATCCATTCTTTTTTCCAGAAGTTCTAGATTTTCCTCTCTTTGCGAACCGCCAACAATTTCACCAATTAGTGGAAATAAAATATCCATTGCTTTCACAGTTTCTCCATCTTCATTTTGCTTCATATAAAAAGCTTTAATTCCTTTGGGATAATCGGAAATAATCACCGGTTTTTTGAATTTCTTTTCTACCAAATACCTTTCGTGCTCGGATTGCAAATCAGAACCAAATCCTTCAATAATATATTTGAATTTTTTCTTTTTGTTTGGTTTTGAATTTCTTAAAATATCAATAGCCTCCCTATAAGTTAAGCGTTCAAAATCGTTTTCAATTACAAATTGTAACCTCTCTAAAAGCCCCATTTCCGAGCGTTCTTCTTTTTTCAAATTCTTTTCCTCTTCTGAAAGTCTGTTATCCAAAAACCTCAAATCATCTGCACAATTTGTAATGCAATACTGAATACAATATTTCAAAAATTCCTCAGCCAAGTCCATATTTGCTTCTAAATCTGCAAAAGCAACTTCCGGCTCTATCATCCAAAATTCTGAAAGATGACGAGAAGTATTTGAGTTTTCTGCCCTAAAAGTAGGACCGAATGTATACACTTGCCCTAGGCCCATTGCTGCCAATTCCGCTTCTAGCTGCCCTGAAACAGTAAGGTTGGTTTTGCTACCAAAAAAATCTTTGTTATAGTCAATTTCTCCATTATCATTTTTTGGGAGATTCTTTAAATCAAAATTCGTGACTTGAAACATTTCACCAGCACCTTCCGCATCAGCTCCTGTTATAATTGGCGAGTGTAAATTAAAAAACCCTTTATCGTTAAAAAACTGATGCACAGCAAAAGTAAGTGCATGTCTTAACCTAAAAATAGCAGAAAAGGTATTTGTTCTGAAACGCAAATGCGCCTTTTCTCTTAAAAATTCTAAGGAATGTCTTTTTGGTTGAAGTGGATAATCATTCGCATCCGCATGTCCTAAAATGGTAATTTTCTTTGCTCCAATCTCAATTTTTTGTCCACTGCCTTTACTTTCCACCACATTACCGACAACTTCAATACAAGCCCCTGTTGTAATTTGCTTTAATAGCTTTTCCTCAAAATGAATTGCCTCTGCTACAATTTGAATGTTATTAATTGTGGAACCATCATTAAGCGCAATGAAAGAAACATTTTTGCTTCCCCTGCACGAACGAACCCATCCTTTTATAAGAACGCCTTCTGTAATTTTTTGCTCTTTTAGCAAGTCTTTTATTTTAATCCTTTGCATTTATTAAATTTCTTTTGCCACAAAGGTAATAAATTGGACTTTTCAAAAGAATAACATCAGCAAAAGAATAATATTTTTTATTCTAAGCTAAGAATTTAGATTCTCCATATTTGTGAAGATTTCCTATCTTTGCAAAAAAACAACCTTTATTATTTTAAAAATGAGCCCGTACGCACAAGGACCATTACTGAGCAAAATTAATTGCCCTGCCGATTTACGGAAATTGAAAAAAAATCAGTTGCCTGAATTAAGCGAGCAGTTAAGACAATTTATTATTGATATTGTTTCAGAAAAAGGAGGGCATTTGGGCGCTAGTTTGGGGGTGGTGGAACTTAGCATTGCTCTACATTATATTTTTAATACTCCTGAGGACCAATTGGTTTGGGATGTTGGGCATCAGGCTTATGGACATAAAATACTTACTGGCAGAAAAGATATTTTTCATACCAATAGAATTTATAAGGGCATTAGTGGTTTCCCAAAAAGGAGTGAAAGTGAGTATGATACTTTTGGAACTGGACATTCTTCTACTTCCATTTCGGCTGCACTAGGAATGGCACTTGCATCCAAGCAAAAAGGGGATGATAAAAAACAACATATTGCGGTAATTGGTGATGGCTCCATGACAGCAGGAATCGCTTTTGAGGCCTTAAATCATGCTGGGGCAGAACACTCTAATTTATTGGTTATCCTTAATGATAATTGCATGTCGATTGATCCGGCAGTAGGGGCTCTAAAAGAATATTTGACTGATATTTCTACTTCACCAACTTACAATAGGGCAAAAAATAAAATTTGGCGGATTTTAGGAAAAATCAGTAAGTTCGGACCAAATGCACAAAAGATAGCACAAAAAGTAGAGGGAGCAGTAAAAACCACTTTGCTAGGAGAAAGTAATTATTTTGAATCCTTAAATTTCAGGTATTTCGGACCCATTGATGGGCATGATGTAAAGCATTTAACCAGTGTTTTAAAAGATTTAAAAGATATTCCCGGTCCTAAAATTTTACATTGTCTAACAAAAAAAGGGAAGGGATATAATCCGGCAGAAGAGGGCTGTGCAACCCAGTGGCATGCGCCTGGACTATTTCAAAAAGAAACAGGGAAAATAATAAAACAAAAGATAAAAAAAGATGCCCCTATAAAGTATCAGGATGTTTTTGGTGAAAGCATCATAGAACTGGCAAAAGAAAATGATAAAATTGTAGGGGTTACCCCTGCCATGTTATCGGGAAGTTCTTTGAATTTAATGATGAAGCAGATGCCTGAAAGAACTTTTGATGTAGGAATAGCGGAGCAGCATGCAGTTACTTTTTCAGCAGGATTGGCTACCCAAGGACTGATTCCTTTTTGTAATATTTATTCCTCTTTTATGCAAAGGGCTTATGACCAACTTATACATGATGTAGCATTGCAGAATTTGAATGTTGTTTTCTGCCTGGATAGAGGTGGTTTGGTGGGGGCAGATGGCGCTACCCATCATGGTGCTTACGATATCGCCTACCTTAGATGTATTCCAAATATGGTGGTTGCTGCCCCAATGAATGAACAGGAATTACGCAATATGATGTACACTGCACAACTGCCAAATAAAGGTCCTTTTTCTATCAGATACCCAAGAGGAAATGGTGTGATGGAAAATTGGCAAACCCCATTTAAAGAATTAGAAATTGGAAAAGGACAAATGGTAAATGAAGGAACTGAAATAGCCATTCTTAGCATTGGACATGCTGGAAATTTTGCAATAAATGCAGGAGAAGATTTCAAAAAAATGGGGCTAAGCATTGCCCATTATGATATGCGTTTTGTGAAACCATTGGATGAGAGCTTACTACATACTATTTTCCAAAAATTTGATAAAGTAATTACCGTGGAAGATGCTTGCTTGCAAGGTGGTTTTGGCTCAACAGTATTGGAATTTATGGCCGATAACAACTACAAAGCAGAAATCGTTCGATTGGGCATACCGGATGAATTTATAAACCATGGCACACAAGAAGAATTAAGAAATGAGTGTGGTTATGATAAACAGGCCATTGTATCGGCAGTAGAAAAACTAACGGTAAGGAAAAAAGTGCCACAAGCGATTTAACTACAACTCAAAATCTTCCATAAATTTAGTGGTATACTTTCCTGCTCGGAAATTCTCGTCTTTCATCAATGCTTGATGAAATGGAATAGTCGTTTTCACCCCTTCAATAATAAATTCTTCCAAAGCCCTCTCCATTTTTGCAATTGCTTCTTCCCTTGTTTGAGCAACAGCAATCAGTTTTACAATCAAAGAATCGTAAAATGATGGAATCACATAATTGGCATACACATGCGTATCTATTCGTATGCCGTGCCCTCCGGAAGTATGGAAATTAGTAATCCTGCCTGGACTTGGGCGGAAATCATTAAAAGGGTCTTCCGCATTTATTCTGCACTCAATAGCATGAAGTTGAGGTTCATGATTTCTACCTGAGATAGGAATTCCAGCAGCTACTTTTATTTGTTCGCGCACCAAATCATAATTAATTACTTCTTCCGTAATAGGATGCTCTACTTGAATACGTGTATTCATCTCCATAAAGTAGAAATTTCTGTGTTTATCTACCAAAAACTCCACTGTTCCAACTCCTTCATATTTTACGACCTCAGCTGCCTTTATAGCGGCTTCCCCCATTTCTTTTCTCAATTTTTTAGTCATAAAAGGAGAGGGCGTTTCTTCCATCAACTTTTGATGTCTTCTTTGGATAGAACAATCTCTTTCCGAAAGATGACACGCCTTTCCTGTGTTATCACCAATTATTTGTATTTCAATATGCCTAGGGTCTTCAATAAATTTTTCCATATACATGCCATCATTCCCAAAAGCAGCTTTCGACTCTTGCCTTGCACTATCCCAAGCGTCTTTCAAGTTTTCTTCTTCCCAAACCAATCGCATTCCTTTTCCGCCACCCCCTGCTGTTGCTTTTAGCATTACTGGGTAAGTAATTTCTTTTGCTAATTTTTTACAGCTTTCGAAATTTTTAATAAGTCCTTTTGAACCTGGAATGGTGGGAACGCCAGCTTTTTTCATGGTCTCCTTTGCAGACGCTTTATCTCCCATATTTTTTATCATTCTGGGAGAAGCCCCAATAAATTTGATACCATTTTCAGCACATATTTTCGAAAAATTGGCATTTTCGGCCAAAAAACCATAGCCGGGATGAACGGCATCCGCATTGGTAATTTCGGCAGCAGCAATTATATTTGGAATTTTCAAATAGGATTCAACACTTGGAGCTGGGCCAACACAAACTGCCTCATCCGCAAAGCGAACATGCAAACTATCGGCATCCGCTTTGGAGTAAACCGCAACCGTTTTTATGCCCATTTCCTTACAAGTTCTGATAACCCTTAACGCAATCTCGCCTCTGTTGGCAACTAGAATCTTTTTAAACATTCTTTTTTTTTAAATAGAATTTAGGAAGGATCAACCAAGAAAAGTGGCTGATCGAACTCAACAGGCGTATTGTCATCCACCAAAACTTTTACAATTTTGCCAGATATTTCTGACTCTATTTCATTAAAAAGTTTCATGGCTTCAATAATGCAAATTGCATCCCCTTCTTTTATTTCATCCCCTACATTTACAAAAGCATCTTTATCTGGTCCGGAACTTCTGTAGAAAGTGCCAATCATAGAAGCTTTTATAGTTACATAATTAGAATCGTCTTCCTGTGTTTTGGCTACTGTGTTTTCAGGTTCGGATGCAACAGGAGCAGGAGTAGTTACTACTGCTTGAACCGGAGCTTGTTGAATAACTGTAATGGGCTCCTCTTTTTCTCCTCTTCTTTTCTTTGCAGGAGATTTGATTGAAATTTTTACGCCTTCAAATTCCAAATCTACTTCTGTAGCTCCTGATTTTGCGACAAACTTTATTAATTCTTGAATGTCTTCTAAAGTCATTTTTTTCATTTTTTCTCTATTTAAAATACAAAAGTAATTATTTATTTGAATCGTATGCCCATTTCAGATATATAGAACCCCAAGTAAATCCTCCGCCAAAAGCAGCTAAAATAATATTGTCCCCTTTATTTAGCTGATTTTCCCATTCCCAAAGACAAATCGGAATGGTTCCGTTTGTAGTATTTCCGTATTTTTCTATATTTAACATCACTTTCTCATCTCCCACTCCCATTCTTCTAGCAGTTGCATCAATTATTCTTTTATTGGCCTGATGAGGAACAAGCCAAGCTACATCCTCAGCCGATAAATTATTTTTCTTCATTATTTCTTCTGAAACATTCGCCATATTTTTTACAGCTGCCTTAAAAACAGGTTGTCCATCCTGAAAAATAAAATGCTCTTTGTTGTCCACTGTTTCATGAGTAGATGGTTTTGCCGATCCTCCTGCTTTCATGTGTAGAAATTCCCTTCCTGAACCATCACTTCTTAAAATAGCATCTTGTATTCCTAATCCATCTTCTGCTGGCTCCAACATTACTGCACCTGCACCATCTCCGAAAATAATACAGGTTGCCCTGTCGGTATAATCAACAATAGATGACATTTTATCAGCTCCCACAACAATTACTTTTTTGTAAGTGCCAGTTTCAATAAATTTGGATGCGGTGGAAAGCGCATATAAAAACCCCGAACAAGCTGCCATCAAATCGTAAGCAAAAGCATTTTTTGCTCCTACTTTATCGGCAATTATACAAGCAGTTGAGGGAAAAATCATGTCAGGGGTTGCAGTTGCACAAATAATTAAATCTACATCCTCAGCAGCAATATTTAGTTTTGCTAAAAGTCCTTTTATAGCCCCTGCTCCCAAATCAGATGATCCTTTTCCTTCTCCTTTTAAAATCCTTCTTTCCTTCACTCCTGTTCTGCTTACAATCCATTCATCATTGGTATCCACCATGGTTTCCAACTCCTTATTGGTTAAAATATAATCAGGAACATAGCCCTGAACTCCTGTTATGGCTGCTCTTATTTTTGTCATTAGTTTAATGTTTCTTTTATTTTATCAATAAGGTTTGCTTCCACTACATCTTTGGTTAAAATAATCATATTTTTTATCGCAATTTCGTTTGAAATTCCGTGCCCAATAATAACGGATTTATTTAATCCTAAAATAGGTGTTCCTCCATAATTTTCGTAATTGAACCGCTTGAAATAATCGTCTTCTATTCCTCTTTTAGTAATTAAATTGTAAAAAGCCTCTGCTTCTTTAAGCACAATATTCCCCGTAAAACCGTCACAAACAATCACATCTGTTTGGGAATCAAATATATTTCTTCCTTCTATATTTCCTGTAAAATTGAAATCAGAATTATTTTCCATCATCTGATAAGTGGCTTGGGTAAGTAGGTTTCCTTTTGTTTTTTCCTCTCCCAAATTTAGTAAGCCCACTTTTGGGTTTTTTATCCCACAAACATACTTGGAAAACAATGAGCCCAAAATACCAAACTGATACAATACATCTGGTTTGCAATCTGCATTTGCTCCAACATCTAAAAGCACCGTTACGCCACCATCTTCCCTAGGAATAAGAGTTGAAATAGCAGGCCTTAAAATACCCGTAATTGCTTTTACAGAATAAAAACCCCCAACAAACATAGCGCCAGTATTTCCGGCAGACGCAAAGCCATCTATTTCTCCTTTTGCTAAGTATGCAAATCCCTTAGAGATAGAAGAATCTGGTTTGGTTTTAAATGCTTTTGTGGGGTGTTCTCCCATTTCAATAATATCAGAGCAGTCTACAATTGTAAATTTATCGACACTTAGTTGATGCTTTTTTAGTTCAGAAAGAATCTCGACTTCTCTACCAAACAAAGCAATTTCTGTATCAACAGGGAGTTCATTTAGAGCAAGAATTGCTCCGTGAATGGTTTTTTGGGGAGCATAATCTCCCCCCATTATATCGAATCCAATCCTCATTATTGGAAATATTGTAGTTTTATCATAAAGGGGCTAAAACTACAAAATTATTGGAATTTATGCTGTTGCTTGTTGGGCAATAGCTTGCTTACCTCTATAATGCCCACATTCTTCACAAACTCTATGGTATAATACCGGAGTTGCGCAATTAGGACAACTATACATTGTGGAAGTAGAAGCTTTATAGTGTGTTCTTCTTTTATCTCTTCTTTGCTTTGATATTTTCCTCTTTGGATGTGCCATTTTATTTTGTTTTTACTTTAATTTATTTAATCCTTCCCATCTAGGGTCAATCTCTTGCTTTTTATTTGTAGCATATTTTTCCATCAATTCAAGCATTTCTTTATCACATTCTCCTTCCTCACTCTTGTTGTGTGCTCTTTTGCTTGGAATAGCAAGGTTTATCATCTCAAAAATTAATTGGTTGATGATAAGTTGATGCTGATTTGCCAATACATAAATCACTTCATCTGTGCTTTCCATCTCCTTCTCGCTCTCTTTAATTACAAAATTTGATATTATTGAAATTGGCCATTCTAATTTTCTGGCGCAATTATCACACAACAAATTTGTAATAATCCCCTCAATATTTATCGTTAGTTTTCTGTCCAAACCCCTTATTACAACTAGGGTGTTTACGATAAAATTTCCTGTTTTTACATCCGAGTACTCATATGCCTGAAAGAACTTATCTTTTATTTCAAACTCTTGCCCATGCTCCCCTTCTTTTAGCCCCGCTATTCTTATCCAATGTTTAGGCATTTTCTTGTTTTTTAAAAGGGTGGCAAAGATAGTCTTTTTTTCTTTTTTTATTAAAGTTTAAAGCTCCTGTTTTTATTTGGTGCTTAACTTCAAAAGCGGATTAGATGTAAGCGCTTTATATTCTTCTCTTTTTCTATAAATCTCGCATGCCATATACACCGCATTTCTGAACGATTTTTCATCTGCACAATTTTTACCAGCAATATCGTAAGCCGTTCCATGAACGGGAGAAGTTCTTACAATGGAAAGTCCGGCAGTATAATTCACCCCTTCTGAAAAAGAAAGGGTTTTAAATGGCGTTAGCCCTTGATCGTGATACATGGCCAAAACACCATCAAAATTTTGTAAATTTTCTTTGGTGAAAAAACTATCAGCAGAATACGGCCCAAAAGCCAAAATATCTTTCTGTTTTGCCTTTTTGATAGCTGGCAAAATAATTTCTTTTTCTTCCGTTCCTAGCATGCCGTCTTCCCCAGCATGAGGGTTTAATCCAATTACTGCAATCTTTGGTTTTGAAATGCCAAAATCTTGAATTAAGGTTTTTGACAACTGCTCTATTTTAGATAATATCTTTTTTTCTGATAAAGAATTAGCTACTTCTGAAAGCGGAATATGTCCTGTAACAAAAGCGATTCGCATGGCGTCAGATAGCATTATCATTAAAGGGTCTCCATCAAATTGTTGTCCTAAATATTCGGTATGCCCAATAAATGCACTTTGGTTTTTCTGAATATTTGCTTTACTAATAGGAGCAGTTACCAAAACATTCACCTCCTTATTTTTTAGGGCATCTGTTACTTTCTCTAAGGACTTAAAAGCATACTTCCCAGCAGTTTCTGAGGGTTCCCCAAATTTGATTTCCACTTCTTCATTCCAACAGTTTAGCAGATTTGCTCTTTTAATATTTATATCTTTTATCTTGTTTATGATGTTAAAACTAAAATCTTTTATTTCTAATGCTTGTCGGTGATAGGAAGATGTTTTCGCCCCACCAAAAATAATAGGGGTACAGAGTTCCATCACCCTATTATCTAAAAAAGTTTTGATGATAACTTCCATCCCAATTCCATTCAAATCTCCAATAGAAATACCAACTTTAATTTTTGCCATTACGCTCTGTTTTTTATGAAATGATATAACAATCTTACACCCATTCCTGTGGCACCTTTTCCTCTATACCCATATTTTGCTTTCACAAAAGTTGACCCTGCAATATCCAGATGTATCCAAGGGTAATCGGCAAAATGAGCCAAAAACTTACCAGCAGTAATTGCTCCACCAAAAGGCCCTCCTAAATTTTTAATATCGGCAACATCCGATTTTATCAATTCATCATAATCGGACCAAAAAGGCATTTCAGCCAAGCGTTCATGGGTTTCTTCCCCAATTTTTTTCAAAGTAGCATGTTCCTTCTCAGCCCCTTCATGCATACTTACAATTCCAAAATGACCAATTGCAGCAGCTGCCGCACCTGTTAAGGTTGCTAAATCAATTACCAATTCTGGCTTGTATTTTTTTGCAAAACTCAGAGCATCCGCCAAAACTAATCTTCCTTCTGCATCTGTGTTTAGTACCTCAACTGATGTGCCGTCATGCATGTAAATGACATCCCCAGGAGCATAGGCATTCCCAGATGGACGATTGTCAGTTGCCGGAACTAATGCAATTACATGAACAGGGATTTTATTAGCAGCAATGGCATGCATTGCCCCAATTACAGTCCCAGCTCCACCCATATCTACCTTCATCATATCCATAGAATTGGCAGTTGGTTTTAAACTCAAACCTCCCGTATCATACACAATTCCTTTTCCTACCAAAACAATAGGTTTTTTGTTTGTAGCCTTTTTTGGCTTCCACTCCATAATGGAGAAAGTGGGATCATCAATACTTCCTTTATTTACCGCCAAAAGCCCTCCCATTTTCAAAGATTCTATTTTCTTTTTATTTAAAATAGTTGTTTTAAACCCACTATTTTTTCCGGCTTTTTTTGCCGACTCTGCTAAATCTTTTGCTGTTAAATGAGAAAAAGGTTCATTTACTAAATCCCTTGTTAAATAAACGGAATCAATAATGTTTTGCAATTCATCAATATCTTTTTTATTTGCATTTTTACATAAATAAATCGTTTCTAATTTATTTGGGGTTGCCTCTGTTTTGTGTGTTGTAAAAGTATAATTGGCCAATGCCATTCCCTCAGTTATTACCAAAACTTCCCTCTGATTTCCTTTTAGATCCACAATAAGTACGGACTTTTTATCTTTTAAATTTCCTTGTAATTGGTCACCAAGCATTCTGCAATTTTCTTGGTGTTGATTGGTATTTTTCTCTTTTTTTGGGGTTACAACAAAAATCATTCTACTGTACTGATTTATAGCAATAATTTCCTTCTTTTCTTTCTGCTGTTTTTCGATAAAACCAAGTTCTGATTTACTGAAATCAAAGCTTTTTAAATTGCTTTTTTTATCACATATCAGAATTAAGTTATCTTTATCAGAAATTGTTGTTTTCTTTTTGATTAGCGTCTTCATATAAATTGTGTAATTTTGAAGTCGCAAAACTAATGATTTTTATGGAGAGTAAGCAATTGATAGCAAAGGCATTAAAAAAAGACTTCTTAACGGCAGAGGAAGGACAGTTTTTATTTGAGAATCAGCCAACCACAGAGTTGATGGGTGTAGCAAATAAATTAAGGCAAATACAAGTGCCTGGAAATATGGTAACATGGCAGATTGATAGGAATGTGAATACTACAAATGCATGTACTGCCAATTGTAAGTTTTGTAATTTTTTCCGCCATCCCAAGCATGAAGAAGTTTATATTACCGACATAGAAACTTACAAAATAAAAATTGAGGAAACCATCAAATTTGGTGGCGACCAACTGCTTTTACAAGGAGGTCATCATCCTGATTTAGGATTGGGATATTACTGCAAACTTTTTAGTGAATTAAAAACACTATATCCAAAAATTAAATTACACGCATTAGGTCCGCCAGAGGTAGCACATATTTGTAAAATTGGTGGAATTTCTCACTTGCAAGCATTGACTGCCCTTAAAAAAGCAGGAATGGATAGCATGCCAGGAGCGGGTGCAGAAATTTTGAGTGATAGGGTAAGGCGACTTATTTCCAAAGGAAAATGCACTGGACAAGAATGGTTAGATATTATGAAAGTCGCTCATCAAATAGGTTTAACCACCTCTGCCACTATGATGTTCGGACATATTGAAACCCTAGAAGAACGCTTTAATCATTTGGTTAGAATTAGGGAGGTGCAAGCCCAAAAACCAGAAGGAGAAAATGGTTTTTTGGCATTTATTCCCTGGCCATTTATGGATGATGGAACGCTTTTGCAAAGGGTAAAAGGTATCAACAATGAAACTTCTGCTGATGAGTATATCCGAATGCTTGCTATTTGCAGAATTATGCTTCCGAATATTAAAAATATTCAGACTTCATGGCTTACCGTTGGAGCGGATACTGCTCAACTTACTTTGCATGGAGGCGCAAATGATATGGGTTCTATCATGTTGGAAGAAAATGTGGTTTCTGCAGCAGGTGCTCCCCACCGTTTTACATCCGAAAGTATAGTGCAGTGTATAAAAAAAGCTGGTTTTACTCCTCAATTACGAAACCAAAAATATGAATATAGGCGTAAACCTAAAAAAATGGAAGTGCAAGAAATTGATTATTAATGCTAAAAAAAGTTTATATATTGTTTTTTCTATTGTTTTTCTCCTTGCAAATGATGGCAACACACAACAGGGCTGGCGAGATAACATACAAACAAATAGGGCCATTAACTTTTGAAATAACACTCATAACTTTTACCGACCCCACCACGCTTGCCCATCAGCAAAGAACAGAATTATACTTTATATTTTCAGATAATACACAAGATACTTTTCCTAGAATTTCTGAAACATTAGTAGGAGTTAATATCTCAAAAAACGAATATTTTGGGGTGCATACTTTTCCAGCAGTAGGCACTTATATTATTGCTATGGAAGATCCGAACAGAAATGTAGGAGTTGCAAATATTCCAAACTCGGTGGATGTTTCTTTTTATTTGGAAAGTATTTTGATGATAAATCCTCTAATTGGAAATAATAGTTCGCCTATTTTGCTTCATTCCCCAATTGATAAAGCGGTGGTGGGTATTCCTTTTATTCATAATCCTTCTGCATACGACTTGGATGGAGATAGTTTAAGTTATGCTTTAATTTCTTGTAAAGGAGAAAATGGAAATGATATTGTGAGTTATCAATTCCCGGATGCTTCTAATAGTTTGGCTATAGATGCAAGCGGAAATCTGATTTGGGATAGTCCCACAATGGTGGGCGAATATAATATTGCAATTCTGATTGAAGAGTGGCGAAATGGAGTGAAAGTTGGTAGTATTATGAGGGATATGCAAATTACTGTTGCACCTAATACCATTAATAACCAACCACCTGAAATTCAGGTACAAAATAGTTTTTGTGTAGTTGCTGGCGATAGTTTAAATATTGCAATTTTAGCATGGGATGAGGACAGTATTTTTACCGATAATTTTGGAAATTACTATTGGGGAAGTAGCACTGTTCCCTTTGGTAGCACCATTGTAGATACTGCTTTTCAAAAAATTAAATTGAGTGGGACTTCTGGGCTTTTTGCCTTCTCTGAAATTATAGATACACAAAGTATTTCCACTAATTTGACCTTTCCAACCTTTTGTGCAGATGTGCGAAAAAGCCCTTATGGGTTGGTGCTGAAAGTAAAGGAGCAATCCCATTCGGCTGTGGCGCTTTCTACCATGCAATCCGTGGAGATACAAATTATTGCTCCAAAAATAGAGCATGTAAAAGTAGATAGTGTAATGCAGATGCAAAAAGCCATTGCTATTTCTTGGAACGAAAGTATTTGCAGCAATGCAACTTCCTACTTAGTTTACCGAAAACAGGCGATAAGTAATTTGGCTTTGGATAGTTGTACAACAGGCATGCCCAATGGAAGTGGATTTTCAAAAATCGGAGAAGTAATCGGGCTTAACAACACCTTATTTGTAGATGATAATAATGGGGAAGGCCTTGGTGAAGGAGTGAATTATTGTTATCGAATTGTAGCAAAATTTGTAGATGGAGCAGAAAGTATTATGTCAGAAGAGGTATGTGCAGAACTTTTGAATTTTAGTCCACTAGTTACCAATGTGAGCGTGAATCATCCGGATTTGGCAAATGCAATGTATGTGGCTTGGAGCAAACCTAAAGATGTGACTTTTTCTACTAATGCCTTTTACGAACTTTCTCGCTCAGAAGATGGGCAGAATTTCAATTCTGTTTATACTTCAATCGGCATAAAT
>DUAL01000164.1:20371-22528 GCA_012960835.1 Flavobacteriales bacterium
AACGATAAGCAATATTTTTATAAAATTCAGCTTTTTGATGGAAGTTTGGTAGGAGAAAGTTCGGCAACATCCCATTGGCTTACCCTTAGCCCACAGGACAATGCAATAGTGCTAAATTTAGAAAGTAATACACCTTGGGAAGATACTGCTTTTGTTGTTTTTAGGAAAAATCCAAATGCTATCGTCTTTGATTCTATCGCCACAACAACAGATAATTTTTATTTGGACAAGGGGCTAAAAAATGGAGAAATGTATTGTTATTTTGTGAAAACAATCGGCAGGTATTCTGGCACAAAAACCATTAGTCCCCTTATCAATTTAAGTAATAATTTGTGCAGCTCTCCGATTGATAGCACCCCTCCTTGCCCTCCTGAAATTACTATTGTAGAGGATTGTAAAAACAGCCAACTGCATTTTTATTTTGAGAGTGATAGTGTCTGTTTGGAAGACACAGAATATTTTTCTATTTATCTATTAAAGGTAAATGATAAAAAGTTTATTGCTACAATGGATAGTGCTTATTATTTTTATGAAAATTTGAATTCGATTGCTGGCTGTTATGTGGTTACGGCAACTGATTCTTTCGGTAATGAAAGTGTAATTAGTAACCAGATTTGTGTTGAAAATTGCCCAGAATATGAGTTGCCAAATGTATTTTCTCCTAATAGTGATAATGTGAACGATCTTTTTATCCCCATTAAAAACAAACATATTGAAAGTGTAAATATGAAAATATTTAACCGTTGGGGGCAAGAGGTTTTTGAAACTACTGATGTGGAAATAAATTGGAACGGAAGAAAAAGAGGTGAAAAGGGCGATTGCAGTGAAGGAGTTTATTTTTATGTTTGCACTATTAATGAATTAAAATTAAATGGAATTTCTTCCTATAAATTAAAAGGAACCGTGAGTTTGATAAGAGGAAATACAAAAAAAGCAGACTAAATGTTTACAGGAATTATTGAAGAAATAGCAGAGGTTGTTGCTCTTGAAAAAGAAGGAAGCAATTTGCATATGACCTTAAAATCGAGCATTACAAAGGAATTAAAAATAGACCAATCTGTAGCACATAATGGAGTGTGCTTAACGGTGGTTGAAATTAATGGAGGTGAATATACCGTTACCGCTATTAAGGAAACTTTGGAAAAATCAAACCTTGGACTTTTGAAAGTAGGAAGTAAAGTAAACATGGAAAGGTGCATGAAATTAGGTGATAGAGTGGATGGACATATGGTACAAGGCCATGTGGATCAAACTGCAAAATGCATCCAAATTAAAGAAGAAAAAGGTTCTTATGAGTTTACTTTTAAGCACAAGGAGTCCGATAATATAACGGTGGATAAAGGTTCAGTTTGTGTAAATGGAATAAGCTTAACAGTTGTAGATTCCAAAGACACTTCTTTTTCAGTAGCCATTATTCCTTATACTTTTGAGCATACTAATTTTCAAAATATAGCAATTGGTGATACCGTAAATATTGAGTTTGATATTTTAGGAAAGTATATTTCAAAACAATTTATGCGAGATTTATAAGATGAGAAAAAAGATACTATTGTTAGGCTCTGGTGAATTAGGAAAAGAAGTAGTAATTGCCATGCAAAGATTAGGGCAATATGTAATTGCAGTAGATAATTATGAAAATGCTCCAGCTATGCAAGTGGCACATGAGTTTGAAGTTATTAATATGTTGGATGGAGCAGAGCTAGATAAAATAGTTGCCAAACATCAACCTGATTTTATTGTTCCTGAAGTAGAAAGTATCCGTACAGAGCGTTTTTATGAGTATGAAAAGCAAGGTTTTACGGTAATTCCATCAGCAAAAGCCGCAAATTTTACCATGAACCGAAAAGCAATCCGTGATTTGGCAGCTATTGATTTGGGTGTTAAAACGGCAAAATACAAATACGCAACATCTTATCAGCAGCTACAAGAAGGAGTCGTATTTACAGGTATACCTTGTGTGGTAAAACCCTTAATGTCAAGTTCAGGGAAAGGGCAGTCAGTTGTTAAAACAGAAGCCGATATTGAAAAGGCATGGGACTATGCTATGGAGGGTTCAAGAGGGGATTTGATGGAAGTAATTGTAGAAGCCTTTATTGATTTTGATTATGAAATTACACTGTTAACGCTTACTCAAAATAATGGGAATACGCTTTTTTG
>DUAL01000164.1:22574-22996 GCA_012960835.1 Flavobacteriales bacterium
GCCCATGGCTATGGATGCTGTGCATTTAAAAGAGGCTCAAGAAATAGCGGATAAAGTGACTAAAAAGTTAGGTGGTAGCGGAATTTGGGGAGTAGAATTTTTTATTGGAAAAGAGGGTGTTTATTTTTCTGAACTCTCACCAAGACCACACGACACAGGAATGGTAACCTTGGCAGGAACACAAAATTTTACTGAATTTGAATTACATGCTCGTGCTATTTTAGGAATTCCTGTTTTGGATATTCCACTTATAAGAAATGGAGCTTCTGCTGTGGTATTAGCAGATAAAGAAAATAGTAATTTTCCCAAAATTACAGGATTAGAAGAAGCAGCAAATTTTACAAATACTGACTTTAAAATTTTCGGAAAGCCAATTACACGCCCTTACAGAAGAATGGCCGTTGCCCTTGCTTATGGAGATG
>DUAL01000165.1 GCA_012960835.1 Flavobacteriales bacterium
TCGCTCTCATTATCAAGCTCAACCCCATCAACATTCTCAACCAAAGCCACAGATTGCTGATCATTAAGTTTAAATGCACCATCAAACTCTTGATCAACCACACCAAGCTGAATCAGTTCATCACTAACATCAGTAATTGTCACATCTGACATCATCTTAAACATGGTTAAGCGCTTAGTGACAATGTCAGCTAAATCACTAGCAAAAGACAAATAAAAATCACTGCCTTGTTTCATCACCCACAATAAGGCAATAATCTTACCTTGGTGCTGGCAATAGGCATTAATCTGTACCGTGCTCCACTCTAAAGCATCAATATTATTTGAAAACTGCCCTTGCAAAAAACTTTGCACATCAGTGCCACTAAGCTTTAATAACGTTCGATTGTTTAATTGTGTAATCATAATTGCTCTATTGCCTCTACAATAATATTTGGCAACTTTACATTTTTATCGATTTTTCTTGCTTTTTTGTATAGTTTAATACCCTCGTCTTTATTCCCTAATCTAAAAAATTCAATAGTTGCTAAAACTGCATAATCATTAGCATTGTTAACATACCAAGGGTTGCCAATCATATCTTTATACACGTAACTTATATATTGATAATCTTTAAATATATTCGCAATTTCAGCTACTTCTTTATGAAAAGGAAAAAAACCTGCTCTGCCCTTTATGCGTTCGAAGTTACTTTTCATTTTTTCATAAAAAATTTTAGCTGAACTAAGATTATTCCTTTGAATTAGAACCCTTGTCATTCTTGCTAAGGCATTAACATCATTAGGATAAATATTTAAGAAATCAACCAAAACTTCTTCTTCTAAGTCGATTTTAGACAACTTCCTGTATGCGTTACTCAAATCAAGTAGCCCTTTTTTATTATTTGGAGACAATAACACGCCACGTTTAAGATATTTTAAAGATTCTGCAGCATTTCCTTGTTTAAGTAAGTTTCTTCCAACGCTAAGCCAATATAACGCGTTATATTCATTAAGATTTATTGATTTTTTACTTTCAGCTAAGGCTAAATCAAATTTAGAGTCATTCTCAAAAATTGTAGATTTTATATAGTGGCTTTCTGCATATAGCCATTTCAAAGAATACAAAGAATACAATAATAAAACTGCACTTATAGGCACTGCAAAAAAAATAAACTTATATTTATTAATATTTTTAAATTTGTACATCTGAGAGCTTTTAGAAGCTAAATTTATAACTCCAATATATAACATTATGATAAAAATTGGCAAATAAACCCGAATTGGAAATGAAACAAAGGCAACCACTAAAAAACCAATCAAACCTAAAGAAATGCTCAGTAATAAAATTCTATACTGATGATCAGCGTCAATTAGTATAGAAAAGGTATTCTTAACAGCCACCCAAAAAATCCACAATAAAAACAAAAAACCGATAAAGCCTACATTTGAAAACACTTCAAGATAATCATTATGCAATCGCTTTGTATTACTGAAATCAACAATAAAGATATCATTTTTAACTCTGTCAATATAAGTTGGGTATATTTCTTGCCATTGACCAGCACCTGTGCCAATAAAAAAATTATCTTTAATAATTTCAATAGTGTTTAACCAGCCAGGAATTCTTTCATTATTTGTGTCTGCAATATCAATCACTCGTTCAATTTTTCCAGATTTATTATCAGCATCAGCACTCCAACCTTGATCCGTCAAATTAGAGACAATAAATAATAAGGATACGCAGAGAATGACCAAGTTAAACTTAAGTTTTTTAAGATTAGTTATTAAGATAAAAGATTTTTCTTTATTTTTTAAATAATCTATCAAAATAAAACTAATAATAACAATTATTTGAACAATGCTTGCAAGGTATGCCTGTCTTGCAGATGCATACATCAAAAACCATGAGCCAATAAAAAATATTACAGAATAGGTATAAGTTTGTTTTTTAACAGTAGAGATTGCAAACAAACCTAAAGTCAATGGTAATGACATAACCACAAAATGTGAAGCCATATTCTTATTAGAAAAAGTTGAAGATGGTTTTCCAGATTGCCAAAAAAAGTCCCTAATTATTGCAACATCATCAAAATAATATTGCAATAATCCAATAATAGCAACGCCTAGCAAACTATAAGACACCAAGCTGGTAACTTTTTTTATATCTATAGTTTTTGCAATTTGTACAAATAAAAAGAAAAATATTGCAACAAATAAAAACAGTGAAAAACTAACAATTGCCAGATACAAGTTATCAACCCATAAAAATGACAACAAATTCCATAACAAAAAACCAGCAATTGGCAAATAAAACTCAGATTTAACAATAACTACACCACCCACTAATAATGACCTAAGCCAAAATAACGCTATTAGGGTTATAAAAAATATACTAAAAATCAGCTTAGAATAACCAGGATCAGCTTGCAGCGGATTGTCAACTATTTGAATAGGAGCAATAAATGGAATTAAAAATATTAACAGAAATAAAATATTTTTTATAAAGACACTCATAATTTTAACAATTGCAATAAATTATCTTATTATAGCTACTTTGTAATTTGTAGGCGCCCATAAAAAAACCCCAGGCACTTGCCTGGGGTTTTTATACTTAACTTTTACTTGTTAAGCTAGTTAACTTTCCAAAATAAGATTTAGAATTTAACAGCTAGTTCAAGGTCTATAGTTGTTTTATCAGCTGTAGCTCCTGCGTAATCAACATCAGTGTAAGTCGCTTCAAAAGTAGCGCCTGAAGCCAATGGACGGGTGATAACTACTTTCATAAGATCATCGTCAGCACCTGTTGAAATGTCATTCATTGAAAGTGCAACTACTTTTACTGTGTTTCCAGCCATAGCTGTTTTAACACCAACACCTGTGTAGTTATTTGTGCCAGATAATGCACCAAATACACCTTCAGAATTAAATGTACCAGAAGCTGAATCAGACTTAGCGCCTGCTGCAAAGATATGTAAGTTATTCACATCTGTAGATACCTGCCAAGTTGAAAGATCATTAGCTGTGGCAAAATCAAAGTCTTTATCGCGGTACATAGCTGTTACACCACCGAATGTACCAGAAATTGACGTATCAGTATAATCAGAAGAAGCAGCTGTATTTGCACCAGCACCTCTGTTTGCAATCTTGTGAGAAAGTTTAACACCGTTTACTTCACCAGAGAAAATCAGAGCTTCACCAGAAGCATTTTGATCAACAAATGTAACCTTCACGCCGCCAATTGTCGTATCAGCTGTAAAACGACCAGCTTTTCTTGTAGAACCTGTAGCATCAGAAATATTTGAATCTGAAGTAGACTGGTATTGACCAATCTTAACATTTACAGAACCAATGCTTGAAGTCATGTATACGTCTTCAACTGTAAGACCAGTTGTAGGGGTTACTATAGTTGCTACGCCAGCTGTAGTTGTACTACCATTAGTATGTGCTTGATCTGTACCAGCAGTAACTGCAGTAGCACCATCGTTAACAGAATTACCAGAAGTAACTGAATTTGAGAAAGTCATAACAACACCAGTATCACCATTAGAGCCTTTAAGCGTAAAGTCCATATCATGCTTAAAAGTGTTGGTATCAGAAGTATCAGTAGTTGAATCAACGTTAGTGTAGTTAACTTTTGAAGCACCTGTTAAAGAGATATCAGCGATTGCAGCTGTACCCATAGTAGCTGCAACTGCAGCGATTAATAATTGTTTTTTCATTTTATTTCTCCGAAATATTTAAAGTAATGTCAGAATCATTTCTGACGTTTGTTCTCAACTTGTTGTCGAGATAGTGCGTATTATACGGATATGTTTT
>DUAL01000166.1 GCA_012960835.1 Flavobacteriales bacterium
CTTTGAGCTAAGCCAAGTATTATAATTTATCACATCCACATCATCAGCTGTATCATCCGAAATTTCTGCAACAAGAGCATTTATTTTAGCTAAAAGTTTTTTGTCTTGTTGCAAATTGTTGCAATAGATTAGTTTTGAAATAATATCAATGAGCTTGGCATCTCTGCTAAAATCATCTCTCAATAACACTTCTTTGTAAATTCTGCTGATGTATTTCATTCTGCTTTCAATGGTATCAAAATCACCAAGTTCATACCTGATAATAAGGGATGCCAAATAAATTTTTAGCTGGAAGGATTTACCAATATCTACAAAATCGTCATGTAGCAAAAGCCGAGATAAATTCTTGATAGCCATCCTATATTTACCTTGATCAAAATAAATAAGAGCCGTATTCAAATAAATAAAAACGGTATAAGTTGGCAACTGTTTTATAATAGGATTTGTTCTTGCTTCTTCCAGTATTTTTAAGGCCTCTTTTTTGTCCAAAACAGAATAATTGATTACCAATGCATTGTAGTAATAAAAGAGGAATTTGTCGCGTAAAAAGCCGCCATATTCTTCCATTCCTTTTCTTAAAATTTCAGCAAATTCTAATGATTTTTTCAGCTTATGCGTTTTATAAAGGCAGTTGGTCAAATAAATTAACATCATCAGTTTGTGCTCATGATTTGTTTTATTGAAAATCTTGTCTTTTGAAAATTCTTTATAAGTGTGTAGTAAATAATTTTCTAATGCAGCAAAATCGTGCTTTTGCAATAGAATTCTGCTAATGGTTAAATAAACCTTAAAACGAAATTTTGGGCTTTTTGGGATGTCCTTGTTTTTTGCAAATTCTTTTACAGCTTTTTCTAATACATTTAGAACCGCATCATTTTTTCCAGAAAAATTTTGTGCCGTTTTTATCCTATAACTTGCGGCAGCTAAAATTTGATCAATTTCTTGAATTTGATCAAGCTTTGCTTTATTTTCTTTTTGTTTTGTAATATATCCCTCCACATCAATGGAAACCATATCGTAAGAAAACTTAATAATTTCTGCATAAATGATAGCGAGCAATTCAAAGGCCTCAATTTCTAATGCTTTTCCTTCTGCGTTTTTTAAATAATAAAAGGATAATTCCACATCTCCTTTTCTTTTATACACTCTAGATAACAATACCGATTGCATTATATAAATATCCTTTTCTCTAGGTAAATGCTGCAACATCATGCTTTTATTCAAATCTTTAAAAAGGCGATTCTTCAGCTGATAAAATGCATTTTTATTATCTTTATAAAGTTTTTTGGAGATATATTGTTCGTCATAATCTTCTTTGTATCGCTTTATATAATCGAAAAGTAATACATCTTTTCGTTCTTTTTTGCTATTGGTTCTGGAAGCAAAAAGTTTATAAAATCTACTTTCTTCTTTGTTTAAAGTGGTAATAATTTTTTGAAGAATATTCATCTAAATCACAATTTGGACGGCTAAGATAGTTATAAAATATTCTACTAAAAGCTATTTTTTAGAGTATTTTGTTCGTAAAATTGTACTGTGAAAACAAAAGCCCTCATATTATCGTTTGTTACTTGTCTTTTTGCGGTTAATGCAAACTCTCAAAACAGCTCCATAAACATATCATTTGGGTATGACGGGATAAGTATTCCTGATACCGTAACAATGGGGGACACCATCCCTTTTTCTTGTTGGGTAGTAAATAATGGAGAAGATGTTTTAGCTGAAAATATTCTGTTAAAAGCAGCAAGGTATGATGCTAATTTAGGATTTGTAAACAGTAGAACTATTGGCGGACAAGGACCAAATTTCATTTTTCCTAATGATAGTATTCAGTTTGTCCCAGGTTTTTTGTTTGAAGTAGTTACTACCCAAAATTACCTGATAGGAGATAATATTGTAGTTATATGGCCAAAAGCAGCTGTTCCACCATCTATTAGCCAAACTAATCAAAATGCATATAGTAATTTACATGTGCTTTCCAATTCTTCTGTTACATTTATTTCTGAAAAAACTGGCAAAGCACAATACTTCTACCCACAACCTGCTAATGATAAACTTTACTTCTACTCTCCTGAACTAATAACATCTGTGAAAATATTTAATATTTTAGGGAAAGAGGTGAAATCTTTTATTCTTTCAGAGTCGTCAATTGCAATACCTAATCTTCCTCAGGGGCTTTATCTTGTGAAAATCCAAACAAAAAATGAAGGAGAAAAGGTTCAAAAATTAATTATTAAGCGATAGAAAGAGCTAAAAAAAAGAGCGTTAAACACATAAGAATTAGGCGTTCATTATATCCTCTATTTCCTCCAATTCAATAGGTATGTTCCCCATCAAATCAAAAGGTTTATCTTTTGTAATTAGAATATCATTTTCCAAGCGAATACCCAAAGCTTCTTCTAAAATATAAATTCCAGGTTCGCAAGTAAATACCATTCCTTCTTGCATGGGAGTCTCAATACTACCTACATCATGAACATCCAAGCCTAAGTAATGAGAGGTTCCATGCATAAAGTATTTTCGGTAAAGTGGATTTTTAGGATCTTGTTTTTGAACATCATGTTTGTCAAGCAGTCCTAATTTTATCAATTCGGCTTCCATTAGTTTACCCACCTCTACATTATATTCTTTATAAATAGTTCCAGGTCTTAACATGCTTGTAGCCTCTTTCATTACATGCAGTACGGCACTGTACACCGCTCTTTGCCTTTCAGAAAATCTTCCATTTACGGGAACTGTTCTGGTTAAGTCAGAAGCATAGTTGGCATATTCCGCCCCAAAATCCATTAGCAGAATATCCCCGTCATTGCAGGCTTTGTTATTTTCAATATAATGTAAAACACAGGAGTCGATTCCAGAACCAATAATTGGCTGATAAGCAAAGCCATTAGACCGATTTCTTAAAAATTCATGCATCAATTCGGCTTCAATTTCATACTCCATCACGCCAGGTTTTATAAAAGGCAATATTCTTCTAAGACCTTTTTCAGTTATATCGCAAGCCTTTTGCATCAAAGCGATTTCAGTATCTGATTTTATTGATCGTAATTCATGCATTATTGGAGCTACTTCTTTTATCTGTTTGCTTGCAAATTTTTCAGTAATCTTTTTTCTAAATCTATCATCTCTTGTTTCTACCTCAGTTGCAGCACGGCTATGAATATTTTTGTTTAGATATACAGCATCTGCTTTTATAATTAATTCTTTTAGTTTGCTTTCCAATTCCTCTAACCAATAAACTGTTCTTATTCCAGAGGCATTAAAAGCATCCTCTTTGCTAAGTTTTGCTCCTTCCCAAATCGCAATTTCCTTATTGGTTTCTTTCAAAAACAATATTTCTCTTTCCTTTTCATTTGGGTTTTCTGGGTAGAGCAACAAAAGGCTTTCTTCCTGATCCACCCCACTTAACCAAAACAAATCATTATTTTGACGAAAAGGCATTGTGCCATCCGCATTGGTTGGCATTACATCATTTGCATTAAAAATAGCGAAAGTGTTGTGTGCTAATTTTGCAGAGAACTTCTTTCGATTTTTAATGAAAAGGTGGCTATCAATTGCTAAGTATTTCATTTTCTCATCATTTTTCAAAATCAAATATAACAATAAGTTTCCTCCTAAATTAAAATCAGGATTTAATTATTTATTATTAAAATATACTTTTAAAGATATTATATTTGCCGAATTAAAAAAATAATATGACGGAAGTTATCGGCAGGGAAAAATCTTTTCTCTCAACTTTGAGAGAAGATA
>DUAL01000167.1 GCA_012960835.1 Flavobacteriales bacterium
GCCTGTTTTTGCCTAGCTTCTTTGTCTTCTACTATGTGTTTTTTATCTTTCATATCATAAATTAGTGTTTACCCCACTCCTCATATTTATTTCACAGTTCAATTGTAAACTACAAATAAGGTTCTAAATTAACTATAACTCTACTTTAGAGCCATCAGGCGACACAATTCTAACCTCAATAACATCAGGCTGATCTTGTTGGTGCTCAATGCGTATATCTTGTGATTTGAACTTAGGATAAGTGTATTTTGCTATTTCTTTATAGCAGTTAATTTTGTGATCGATAAGCCTATTTTGAGATAAGCCTTTTCTGAACTTTGTGGCTATATGGGGGAGTCAAAATTGTAATTACAGTTTGATTCTTAACAACTAAGACATATTCTTTCATTTTGATATATAGTTCTTTCTGTTTTTTCCATTTAATAACTTCATCCTGGGCATTTCTAGGAACAACTTTTTCATGCCTATAATTATCAATAGACATGCCTAAGATGCCGCCAAGATAGTTAACTAATGCAGAATCTGTTATATGAAAACCATATTTCAATTTATCTTCATATTCTCTAGTTTTTTTAGAAGAAGGGTCTGCTTTTTTATTTTTTAAGGCTTTCCCAATATCACTGTCTTCAAGGCGTTTTATATAACTAATTTCTTCTGGGGAGAATATTTCACTACGTTTCGTATTGTCTAAACCGCTTACATATTTTCTATATTCTTTTGGGGAGAGCAATTCTAAAAATTTTCTTATTCTCCCAGGCTCTTTAAAGGCCGTCTTAAAAGCTTCAATCATTTTTTTTAGCCCATATTTCACTGATAGTTTGATTTTTAACCACTAAAACATACGTAATCAAGTCAAACCACTTTTCTCCATTTTTATTCCAATTTTTAACTTTATCAACAATACTTAAAGATGGAATGATGCTATTTTCTTTATATCTATAATTCTCATTAATTTCTTGTGCTACTCTTTCTAAAAAACGCACAATTGCGTGATCAGTTACAAAAAATCCATATTTTTTAATATCATCATAACGACTTCCAGAATATAAACTATATCTATTACGGAAATCTTTCTTTTGAAGCTTAGCTATATAATCAAGATCCTTTGGATTCATGACGAGACATCCTTATCATTTTCTTTCTCAAGAAAATAAAGTTCTTCTGCCTCCATTTTCTCCAATCTGTCTATAACTTCCATTTGAGAAAAAATAGATTTTTTCATTAGCCAGCCCACTAATATAACAAGAAAAAGATATGCAAGAAAAGGCTGGCTACGCCCTTTTAAGGTATTAAGAAAAAAATCTACAAGGTCATCTCCTTTTTTAATTTTTTCATAAACATCTTCTATTGAGAACGTCACACTCTTACGGACACTATCAAACAAGTCAGGAATAGAGCTTTTTGAAACTTCTACAGAGACCTTGATTGCATCCAAAGAATCACTTACTTTAAATAAATCTCTATCTTTTTTATATCTTCTAGTATCTGATATTTGGTCATTATCAATCAACACTGAATGACCGTAGTAATTTCCAGTATATTTAGAAGCAAATAATTTTGTTTGTTTGGTGCATTTATCTACATCACCTGATGTTAATTCTATGCAAGACGAAGAATACTGCTTCAAAATATTTATTGTGCTGTAAATTGACTTCCATTCAGATTTTTTGATAGTTTGGTAAAAAAAATAATTATTAATCGAAGTTAAAAAAATAACAAAAAATACCAAAATACCGAAGTACCGGGATTTTTTCCATAGTTTTATTTGATCAACAAAGAAGAAAGATCTTTTCATAACAATTACCAAAAAATAACCCCATTATAAGCTCATCCTTTTAATATGGACATCCATTTAGGCATAGAATACCAATTGTCTAGTATTTTAATATTTAACTCAGCAGCAGCAAAATCATTATCAGTTTTAAGGGCTAATTGAGCAGATTGAATTTGTTCAATTAATCCATCCTTCCATTCGTGAAAATTAGAACTTTGAATTTCGCCATTTAATTTGATTATTAGGTTGCTCATATATAGTTGATATGTTGACTGTATGTATATCAATTCTACAACAAAGAATGATTCAAAAGATTTTTTATCAATTGCGCATCATGCATATACAGGCTCTAATACCATGGTTCAGAAATCTCTCATTTAATACTTTTAGCTGTTGTTATTGACTCCATAAATTTAAGTCACTTATTCATTCGAATTAACTTAATAGAACATGTAAAATTACTCCTGTCACTCTTTTATTCTCGCACGAGAATACCTTTTGAGAAAGAGTTTAACACTAATAACAATATGCAAACTTTGCTTTGCATTTCTAAAGATTCTAAAAGATTATGCTTTTAGGGTTGAGATACTAAGTTTTCTACAAAGAGTGGCGCCTAAATTTGACAAAATACCAATGAGCAACTTAAAAGAAGAAATAGAAGAAATTTTAGAAGAAAGTGCAGCTAAGATTAACTTCTCAAAATCTGTCGGAGTAGACGGAATAAATGGTGAAAACTTCTTACATAATGGTGATGAATTAAAAATTATCGAACGAAAAATTGACGCTAAATGCTACAAATTTTCCAACTATAAAGAAAATTTAATCATAAAGAGGCACAACTCAACCAGGCAAATTTCTATTCCCACTCAAAGAGACAAGCTTGTCTTACAAGGCTTGCTAAAGTTGCTTAAAAAAGATTTTTCTCTGAATAATACTTCTGCAAAAAATAAAATTATTGACATAAAAAACAACCTCAATCTTTATGATAGCTTCATAAAGATTGATATTGAAAATTTCTTTCCATCAATAAGTCATGAAAAATTACTGCCCATCATTAGAAGAAAAGCAAATGATGAGATATTTAATTTGATTAGGCTCGCAATTACTCAGCCAACTGTATCTTTAGCAATACCTAAAAAAGAAAGAAATACAAGCATTAACACCAAAGGGGTTCCACAAGGATTACCAATTTCTAGTTTTTTATCAGATATTTTCTTGAAAGAAATAGACCGAGAGTATGAGAACAATCCAAATATCAGATATTATCGATTTGTAGATGATATCTTAATCTTATGCAAAAGTAGCGATACAAATACCCTAATATCAAATATAGAAAAAAAATTTGTAGATTTAGACTTAAAAGCACATTCGCAGAGTGAAAATAAAGACAAAAGCTCTCATGGCAATATTGCAGATGGATTTCAATATCTAGGCTATAGTTTTATAAATAATCTTGTAAGTGTTAGAAATTCATCAGTACAAAGGTTTTACAATAACATTAATAAATTGTTTGTTGTATATAATCATAAAAAATCTAAAATCAAAAAGAAGGATAAAGTTAACATAAATAAGTTAACTAGAAATCTAATCCACGATCTTAATGAAAAAATTGCAGGTGCCAAATATAAAGATAAGAAATATGGATGGATTGACTATTTCTCAGAAATAAACGATCTAACACTACTATTTAAAATAGATAGTCATGTTAAAAATATGGTTGGCAAATATCTGGATGATTATGATTTAGAATATTTGAAAAATAACAACTTAAAAATCAAAAAAAATTCCAAGGCTATATTTGAAATCAAGAAAAAAGATAGTAAATATATTGAACGCCCTGATAGTCTAGAAAGGCAAATAGAAGACTTTTTTAGTAGCAATGACAAATCAAATAAAGATTCCAAAAAAGCTACAGAAAAACCCAAACCCCAATCTGAAGAAATCCTGCAACCAAGAAAAATATCGAAAAAAATCA
>DUAL01000168.1 GCA_012960835.1 Flavobacteriales bacterium
CGATATGTGAGTGGAGTAAATATTGTGAACTGGCCAATGATGCGACTACTTATGTCCTTTTTTGCATCTAAATATGTAAAGATGATTACTGGCATGCCAATACATGATTCCACTGCTGGCTTTAAATGCTACAAAAGACAAGTTTTGGAAACTATCAATTTTGATAAAATACAATTTGTGGGTTATGCCTTTCAGATTGAAATGAAATTCAAAGCTTGGAAATACGGTTTTAATATAGTGGAAGTTCCTGTTATTTTTACAGACCGAACAGAAGGAACCTCAAAAATGAGTGGAGGAATATTTATGGAAGCGGTAGTTGGGGTGCTACAAATGAAACTCAAAAGCTATTTCAGAAAGTGGAATAAATAAACGCTCATGCAAATCCTTATCAAAAATGCACAAATTGTAAATGAAGGAAAAATTTACAAGTCAGATGTGTTGATTGAAGATGAAATAATCAAAGAAATTGCGGCTGAAATCACTATTGAGGCTGAGCAAATAATTGATGCAAAAGGTTTGTATTTATTGCCAGGAGTGATTGATGACCAAGTACATTTCCGTGAGCCAGGGCTAACACATAAAGCAAATATTTACTCTGAAAGTAGGGCGGCAGTATCTGGAGGTATCACCTCTTTTATGGAAATGCCAAACACCAATCCTCAAACATTAACACAGGAATTATTAGAGGACAAATATCAAATTGCATCCGAAACATCAATTGCTAATTACAGCTTTTTCATGGGAGTGAGTAATGATAATTTGGAGGAAGTACTTAAAACTGATCCAAAAACTGTTGGTGCTATAAAAATATTTATGGGGTCTTCAACTGGAAATATGCTAGTTGACAATAAATCTGTTTTAGAAGAAATTTTTTCAAAATCGCCAATGCTAATTGCTGTTCATTGTGAGGATGAACAAACGATACAAAAAAATACAATTAAGGCAAAAAAGAAATTTGGAGAAGATGTCCCAATTGCTGAACACCCAAATATTAGAAGTGCTGAAGCTTGTTATAAATCATCATCAATGGCAGTGGAGCTCGCTAAAAAGCACAATGCGCGTTTGCATGTTTTTCACCTTTCCACTGAAAAAGAAATTGCTCTTTTTGACAACACATTACCTCTAGAAGAAAAACGAATTACTGCTGAAGTTTGCATTCATCATCTTTGGTTTTCCGATAGAGACTATGATGAAAAAGGAGTGCTTATTAAATGGAATCCTGCAGTAAAAAAGGAATCAGATAAAAACGCTTTGTTCCAAGCATTATTGGATGGAAAGTTGGATGTAATTGCAAGCGATCATGCTCCTCATACATTGGAAGAAAAATTGAATACTTATTTTAAAGCACCTTCAGGGGGGCCACTTGTACAACACGCTTTGCCCGCAATGCTAGCGTTTGCAAATCAAGGGAAAATAAGCTTAGAAAAAGTAGTAGAAAAGATGTGCCATAATCCTGCTATTTGTTTTAGGGTTGAAAATAGAGGTTTTATTCGTGAAGGTTATTTTGCTGATTTGGTTTTAGTAGATTTAAACAAACCTTGGGAGGTGAATAAAGAAAATATCCTTTATAAATGCGGTTGGTCTCCATTTGAAGGAGAAACTTTTAATGCAAAAATCACGCATACTTTTGTAAACGGACATATTGCCTATAAACATGGCAAGTTTGATGAAAGTAAAAACGGAATGCGCCTCACATTTGACAGATAAAAGCCTAAAAAAAGGCAACCAATTGGTTGCCTTTAATTTCTCTAATATAAGTTTTACTTATTCGTGATCGTGTCCTTCATGAGATTCGTGATCATGTCCTTCATGAGCGTCTGCTTCTTCAGCACCTTCTTCAGTTGCTTCATCTTCATGAGCAGCGCAACAAGAATGATCTGCTAAACAAACAGCATCTCCTGCTGTAGCTTTACAACCTAAACAACATGCTTTTTGACAATCATCAGCACATTCAACTACTTCTTCAACAGCATCAGTTACTGCAGCATCTCCTGCCCCACAATTACAAGCAGTGAAAATAAACATAGTCCCCGCTACTAATAAATACATTAATTTTTTCATAACTTATTTTTTTTTGATTAATAATTCATGCAAATATAAAAAAGGCATCCTGGATGCCTTTAATGTTCTAAATAAATGTTGCTTACTCAGCAGTTTCTTCAGTTGCTTCTTCAGTTGCTTCCGCTTCTTCAGTAGCAGCAGTGTCTTCTACCACTTCTTCAACAGCAGCTTCTTCTACAACCACTTCTTCAATATCACTCTCTTCAGTTGCAGCACCTCCTCCAGAATTACAAGCAGTAAAAATGAAAAGCGTTCCAGCAACCAATAAATACATTATTTTTTTCATGACTAAATATTTTGTTTGATTAATAATTCGGGCAAATATACATAATTCGCTCGATTAAATACAATATCTTTGTGCTATGAATTTAAAATTTTTAATTGTATTCAGTTTTCTCCTAGCGTGCAGTAGTTCTCAAGAGAGCATGCCGGAAGAAATTTTATCTCAAAATGAGTTTGCAAGCATCCTAAAAGAAGTTCATTTAGCAGAAGGCGGCTTTGAACTGCAAAAAACCAATGGTAAAGAGGACGCTCAGAATGCATTGCCTAATAGTTATCAGACAATTTTTAGTAGTCATAATATTGATGAAACTATATTCCAAAAAACATTGGAATATTATGCCAATAATCCGTCAGAATTAGAGGAAATTTATGCTGATGTTATAGAAGGGATAACTGAAGAACGATCTACTTTAAATCAGCAATAAACCAATCACAATATTTTTTAATTGTGGAATCAATATCTGTAAATTGAAACTCAATTGCACTCTTTATTTTTGCAGTTGAATAAGTTCCATTAGTCATGGCGCTATTAGCCGTTTCCTGAGAAAGCAAGGGTTTTTTCCCTGTAATAAAAGAACGAAAAGCCTCTACTCTCCATGCTATTTCCTTTAAGAAAGGCGTTACTTTTATAGTAGCATGCGGTTTTCCAAAACCATCAGCAATACGGTTAAAACAATCACGGTATTTTAAGTTGGTGCCATTTACAATAAAGCGTTCATTCTTTACTTCTGAAAAAAGTAAGGCAATTAAGGAGTTTGCCACATCCACCACATCCACATAACCCGTGCTCCCTGTGGTGTAAAATTTAAGCCCTTTATGAATTCTTTGAAAAATTTGAGAACTTCCTTTTGTCCAATCGCCAGGGCCTAAAATAACAGAAGGATTTACCATAACAACATCCAATCCTTCTTGGCTTGCTCGCCATACTTCTTGTTCGGCATAATATTTGCTGAGCGCATAATTACTATCCAATTTTGTAGCTTTAAAATAACATTCTTCATCAACAATCCCAACAGTAGAATTACGCCCCAATGCAGCAATAGAACTAATATACCCTAATTTTTTTATTCCTTTGGAAATTGCAACATTCACCACATTAGCCGTCCCTTCAATATTAACTTTTCGCATCAATTCTACCTCAGTAGGATGAAAAGAAATCACCCCAGCACAGTGCAATACCTTGCTACAACCCTCCATTGCTTTTCCCAAAGCAGGGATATCATTCACATCTCCTATTACCCAATTAATTTTTACGAATAAATCCTTTGCAGCATAATAAGAAAATACATTTTCACAAATCTGAAGGGATGATGTCTCTCTTTTTAAAGCTTTGAAAGGCATTCCTTCTTTGGCTAATCTTAGTAAAATATGAGAACCAACAAGTCCGGTTCCTCCGGT
>DUAL01000169.1 GCA_012960835.1 Flavobacteriales bacterium
AGCAAGATAAGGCGCTCAGAATACGTATGATTGATGAAAATAGAAAGTATTTTGAAAGAGTTTTGGATGAAAAGATACATAATAAAGCAATTGAAAGTGGAGAAACTGCTCTTTCTTACAAAGCGACTATGTCGGCACTACTGATTAGTTTGTACAGAGATGAGCCAATTTTACATTTGCCCTATCAGCTGCTTAGGAGTTTGGTGGAAATGGATCATAAAATTGCCACTTGGAGGTTTAGGCACGTACAAATGGTAGAGAAAATGCTGGGACAAAAAATTGGGACTGGAGGAAGTTCAGGGCAAGGATATTTAAAACAAACAGTGGATAAGCACAAGCTATTTACTGATTTGGCCAATATTGCAACACTAATGATTTCTCGTTCCTATTTGCCAGAATTACCACAAAACATAAAACAAACTTTAGGCTTTAATTATAAAAAATAGAATTATGAAAAAACTTCTACTTATATTATTTATTCTTTCTTCTTTTAATTCAAAAGCAACTATACATCAAATAGGAGTATGGGGTGGCTATTATCAGTTCGTTCCATCTAGCATTACAATTCAATTAGGAGATACGATACAGTGGGAGCCTTATTTTGGACTACTTCCAACAATGCTTCATACCATAACATCTGATAATATTCCTACCGGAGCAGCTGCTTTTGATCAAGTATGGCAAATGCCTGCAGATACCTTTTTCCAGTATATTCCTCAAGTTGCAGGGCTATATGAATATGTTTGTACTCCTCATATTCCAAATGGAATGACTGGAGAGTTTACTGTTATTAATGGAACTACTGCAATTAACGAACACAATTCTAATAAAGAGTTAATTAAAGTTACAAATATATTAGGAAGAGAAACAAAAGGCACTAAGAACAAACCCCTATTTTACATCTATAATGATGGAACAGTTGAAAAACGAATAACATTAAATTAAAATGGATTTAAACTTAAGAAACAAAAATGCGATTGTATGCGGTAGTACCCAAGGAATTGGGGAGGCGTCCGCAATTCAGTTAGCAAAATTAGGGGCAAACATCACCCTTATTGCCCGAAACGAAAGTAAACTTTTGAATGTATTAAATGAATTGGACACCTCAAAAGGACAAACCCATGGTTTTCTTTGTATTGATTTTAGCAATCCTGAAATTTTGAAAAAAGAAGTGGAAACCTTAAAGGGAACTTATCACATTTTGGTAAACAATACTGGTGGCCCTGCTGCTGGTCCAATTGCAGATGCAAATACAAATGCTTTTGAGGAGGCTTTTAGAATGCACCTTATCAACAATCAAATTTTGGTGCAAAAAGTGATGGAAGGAATGAAAAAAGAAGGATTCGGAAGAATAGTAAATATTATTTCTACTTCTGTAAAAGCGCCAATTCCTGGTTTGGGAGTTTCCAATACCATTAGGGCGGCTGTTGCTAATTGGGCTAAAACACTTTCAATTGAAGTTGGAGCTTATGGAATTACAGTAAACAATGTATTGCCAGGTTTCACCAATACAAACAGATTAAAATCCTTAATTGCTAAAAAAGCGGAAGTTCAAGGAAAATCAGAAGAAGAAATAGCAAGCGCTATGAAATCAGGGGTTCCTGCAGCCCGTTTTGGAGAAGCTAATGAAGTTGCAAATGCAGTTGCATTTTTATGTACTCCTGCCGCATCTTATATTAATGGAATTAATGTTCCTGTAGATGGGGGGAGAACCAAGAGTTTGTAAATGGAAAAGATTTTAAATTATATAAATGGGGAGCTCGTTCCCCCAACTAATGGAACTTATTTAGACAACTACAATCCGTCCAATGGTGAGGTGTATTCCTTAATCCCGGATTCTGAAAAGTTGGATATTAACAATGCCGTTGCAGCTGCAAAACAGGCTTTTAAAACATGGAGTAAAACACCAAAACAAGAGCGTTCGGACATCCTGATGAAACTTGCCGATACCATTGAAAAATATTCAGACGAACTCATAAAAGCAGAAAGTAAAGACAATGGTAAACCAGAAACTTTAGCCGCTCATGTGGATATCCCAAGAGCACCTGCTAATATCCGATTTTTTGCTGGTGCAATCTTACACGATAGTTCAGAAATGCATGAAATGGATGGCTTGGCTATCAACTATACTTTGAGACAACCTATAGGAGTAGCAGCTTGTATTTCCCCATGGAATTTACCACTTTATTTGCTTACCTGGAAAATTGCACCAGCACTAGCAGCTGGAAATACAGTAGTTGCAAAACCTTCTGAAGTAACTCCAATGACGGCTTATTTATTCAGTAAAATATGTATTGAGGCAGGATTACCGAAAGGTGTTTTAAATATTGTTCACGGATTAGGAAGTAAAACAGGAGATCCTCTTACCACTCATCCAGATGTGCCTATTGTTTCTTTTACTGGAGGTACTCTTACTGGAAAACATATCGCAACTGTTACAGCCCCCATGTTCAAAAAACTTTCTTTGGAATTAGGAGGTAAAAACCCAAATATTATTTTTGCAGATGCTGATTTTGATAAGGCGGTAAGTATGGCTGCAAGAGCTGCCTTTACCAATCAAGGACAAATTTGTTTGTGTGGTTCTCGCCTTTTCGTTCAAGAAGAGATTTACGATAAATTTAGAGATGCTTTAGTTGCTAAAACCGCAAAATTAAAAGTAGGCGATCCAAAAGATATGTCTTCTAATTTAGGAGCGGTAGTTTCCAAAAATCATATGGAGAAAATATTATCCAAAATTGAAGAAGCAAAACAATTAGGAGGAAAAATATTAATTGGTGGAGAAAGAGAAATACTAGAGGGAGAATTGAAAAACGGATACTATGTTCAGCCTACCATTATTGAAGGATTATCTTCTGATTGTGATATTAATCAAGAGGAGATTTTTGGCCCTGTTGTTTCTATCATTCCTTTCAAAACAGAAGAGGAAGTGGTAGAAATGGCCAACTCTACAAAGTACGGATTATCCGCTTCTATCTTTACAGAAAACATAAGTAAAGCCCACAGAGTTGCAGCAAATATTGATTCCGGAATTGTATGGATTAATACTTGGCTCCTTAGAGATTTAAGAATTCCATTTGGAGGAATGAAACATTCTGGAGTTGGGCGTGAAGGTGGATTTAAATCCTTAGAGTTTTTTACCGAACCTAAAAATGTGTGTGTTAAAATATAAAAGATGAACACAGAACAATTTAATTCAGATAGAGCGCCAAAGGCGGTAGGTTTGTATCCTCACGCTCGCAAGGTTGGGAATTTATTATTCCTTTCAGGAGTTGGACCCAGAAAAGCAGGACAAACTGATATTCCTGGAGTAACTTTAAATACAAATGGAGAGATTGAACGATATGATATTGAGGAGCAATGTCATTCTGTTTTTAATAATATAAAATACATTTTGGAAGATGCAGGTTCCTCTTGGGAAAAAATAGTAGATGTTCAAGTTTTCCTGACTAATATGAAGGATGATTTTAAAATTTACAACAAAATTTATGAAGACTATTTTAAGAACAATCAACCCTGTAGAACAACTATTGAAATAAAGAGTTTACCAACTCCAATTGCAATAGAACTAAAAGTAATAGCAACCATTTAAAACTAAAATTATGAATGTAAGAAGACCTTTTAATTTCCAGAAATGGATAGACGAAAACAGAGAATTACTAAAACCACCTGTGGGAAATAAATGTATTTATCCCGAA
>DUAL01000170.1:0-12822 GCA_012960835.1 Flavobacteriales bacterium
TTGTAATTTTTCATTTAATAAGTAGGGGTTAAGAAAAGAAAAAACCCATGCATTTTTGTAAAATTCCAACAATATCTAGAATCCCAAGAGCAATTAATCCAATTATAATTAACACTATTAAAAGTATTTTCTTTATTATTTTTATCATTCTGCAAAAGTATTTAAAATCCTTTGTAAAATGCTTTAATGTTCTAATTTTGCACTCCAAATAAAATAAACAATGAGCGTATTAGTAAATAAAAATTCAAAAGTAATAATTCAAGGTTTTACAGGAGGTGAGGGAACTTTCCATTCCGAGCAAATGATAGAGTACGGAACCAATGTAGTAGGTGGGGTAACTCCCGGAAAAGGAGGGCAAACCCATTTAGGAAAGCCCGTTTTTAATACTGTTGAGGATGCGGTAAAGGAAGTTGATGCCAATACCACTCTTATTTTTGTGCCACCAGCATTTGCAGCTGATGCAGTGATGGAAGCAGCCCAAGCCGGCATTAAAGTTATCATTTGTATTACAGAAGGTATTCCTACAAAAGATATGATAATGGTGAAAGAATACTTATCAGATAAAGATAGTATTTTGGTAGGACCAAATTGCCCAGGAGTAATTACGCCAGAGGAAGCAAAATGTGGCATTATGCCAGGATTTGTTTTCAAAAAAGGAAGAATAGGTGTAGTCTCAAAATCAGGGACTTTAACTTATGAAGCAGCTGACCAAGTAGTAAAAGCAGGATTGGGTGTTTCCACTGCAATAGGAGTAGGAGGTGACCCTATAATAGGCACAACCATATTAGATGCTGTAAAACTATTTATGAATGATGACCAAACTGATGGCATTGTAATGATTGGAGAAATTGGTGGACAATTAGAAGCGGATGCTGCTAAGTGGATTCAGAAAAATGGAACAAAACCAGTTGTTGGTTTCATTGCAGGGCAAACCGCCCCAAAAGGGAGAACCATGGGGCATGCGGGTGCAATTGTTGGCGGAAAAGACGATACAGCAGAAGCTAAAATGAGAATCTTAAGCCAGTGTGGTGTGCATGTAGTAGAATCTCCAGCTCAGATTGGCGCTAAAATAGCTGAGCTTGTTGGAGTAAGTGTTTAAAAGTGTATTAAAAATATTTTTTTAGTTTACTTAAGTTTTTTTTTATTCTAATAATAGGTAATAACCTTAATAGTTTTACTTTTTTAAAATAAAAACTAGAGTTGCTAACAACAAATATTAGCATTAACAAATGACAAATCAACAAATTTTCATAATAATTGGAACAGGTAACCGTCCCATACTTATTGATGTAACTTACAAAGAAAATAAGAAGGGAAAAAGGGTGGTTGTATTCTCGCATGGTTTTAAGGGCTTTAAAGATTGGGGGGCATTTAACCAAATTGCAGAAACATTTGCTGAAAACAATTTTGTATTTGTAAAATTTAATTTTTCGCATAACGGAACAACTAGTTCTGACCCTATTGATTTTGTAGATTTGAAGGCATTTGGAAATAACAATTTCTGCAAGGAATTAGATGATTTGGGCTTTGTTCTGGATTGGGTAGAGGAGAATTTTATTAATGCTGAAATTTATCTTTTCGGCCATAGCAGGGGAGGAGGGATTTCCATGCTAAAAACAGCAGAGGAAAATAGAATTAGTAAAGTAGTTAGCTGGGCTTCTCCATCCGATTTTACAAATAAAATACCAAAGGAAAGAATAGCTCTTTGGAAAGAAAAAGGGGTGGCTTTTGTACACAATGGACGTACTAAACAGAACATGCCAATGTACTTTCAATTTTATGAAAACTGCATTGCAAATAAAGACCGAATTGATATTAAAAAAGCAGTAGAAAGTATAAAAATCCCACAGCTTATTATTCATGGAAGTGAGGATCCAACAGTAAAATTGGAAGAAGCAAAAAATCTACAAAAATGGAATCCTGATTCTCAATTGCACATTATTAAAGGAGCTGACCATGTTTTAGGCGCTTTCCATCCTTATGATTTAGAGAAATATCCCACCCCTTTGCAAGAGGCAATTGATGTTACTATTGACTTTTTAAAAAAGTAAACGAGCAGAAGGTGTTTCCGTTTGATTTGCAAAATCCTTATCTAAATATTTGTAATATCCGGCAATGGCTATCATAGCTGCATTATCAGTGCAGTATTCAAACTTTGGAATAAATAACTTATAATTTTCTTTTTTAGCCAATACTTTTAACTGATTTCTTAAATAAGAATTTGCCGATACGCCACCTGCAATTGCAATTTGTGTAATCCCTGTTTGCTTTATGGCTTTTGTTAATTTATCAATTAGAATTATAACTATGGCATGCTGAATAGAAGCACATAAATCTTCTTTATTTTCTGCTATGAAATTTGGGTTTTCCTTTATTCCGGCTTGTATGGTATAAAGTATGGATGTTTTCAGACCACTAAAACTAAAATCCAAATCTTTTATTTTTGGCTTACCGAAAGTAAAAGCGTGAATATTACCACCCTTTGCATATTTATCGATTAGCGGGCCGCCTGGGTAGGAAAATCCTAATATTTTTGCAGACTTATCGAACGCCTCACCAGCAGCATCATCTAATGTGGTGCCAATTACCTGCATCTTTGATGGGCTATCAATCTTTACTATTTGTGTATGCCCACCAGAAACCGTTAAGCATAAAAAAGGAAAGCTAGGCAGCTGTTTCCCTTTATCAATAAAATGAGCTAAAATATGCGCCTGCATATGATTTACAGCAATAAGGGGAATATCCATCCCCATTGCAAAGGATTTTGCAAAAGAACTGCCTACCAAAAGGGAACCCAAAAGCCCTGGACCTTTTGTAAAAGCAATGGCATCAATATCTTGTTTTCTGATTTTGGCTTTTTTTATGGCAGTATCCACTACTGGAATAATATTTTGCTGATGTGCACGAGAGGCCAATTCAGGAACAACCCCACCATATTGCTGATGTATTTCTTGATTAGCTACCACATTCGATAAGATTTTTTTATCTTCTAAAATTGCAGCAGCAGTATCATCACAAGAGGATTCAATTGCTAGAATAATTGTTTTTTTACTCATCTAACTTTTTGAAGGAATGCCCCATTTTATCTCTTTTGGTTTTCAGATAAAACTCATTATGCTCATTCGACTCAATTTCCAATGGGATATTTTCTACAATCTCAATGCCATAACCCATAAGTCCAACCCTTTTTTTAGGATTATTGGAAAGTAATCTTATTTTTGAAACGCCAATATATCTTAAAATTTGGGCGCCAACTCCATAATCTCTATCATCTGCATTAAAGCCAAGTTCAAGGTTTGCTTCCACTGTGTCTTTGCCTTTTTCTTGCAATTCGTATGCTTTTAGTTTGTTGAGTAGGCCAATTCCTCTTCCTTCCTGATTCATATATACCAAAACACCTTTTCCTTCCTCTTCAATTTTCGAAAGAGAAGCTTGTAATTGAGGACCACAATCGCATCTGCAGGAACTAAAAATATCTCCTGTCATACAAGAAGAATGCACCCTTACCAAAATGGGCTCATCTTTATCCCATTTTCCTTTTATAAGCACAAGGTGCAGTTGTCCATTGGTTATTTGCTTAAAAGCCTTCATATTAAAATCACCAAAATTGGTAGGTAAATGCACAGATGCCTCTTCAATAATTAAGGTTTCATTCTGGATTCGGTATTCAATTAAATCTTTGATTGTAATAAATTTTAAATCGAACTTTTTAGCAATTTCAAAAAGTTCAGGGGTTCTTGCCATTGAACCATCTTCATTCAGAATTTCTACAATTACACCAGCCGATTGCAAACCAGCAAGACGAGCCAAATCAATAGCGGCCTCTGTATGTCCGGAACGCCTCAATACACCTCCTTTTCTGGCTTTTAAGGGAAAAATATGTCCAGGTCTTCCTAATTTCTCTTTTTTGGTATTTGGGTTTACTAATGCTTTTATGGTTTTCGCTCTGTCAGATGCCGAAATTCCTGTTGTACAACCATGCCCAATTAAATCAACTGAAATGGTAAAAGGTGTTTCGTAGGCAGCAGTATTTTTTCCAATCATTAAATCAAGTCCTAATTGCTCGCATCTATCTTCAATTAAAGGGACACAAATAAGTCCTCTACCATGAGTTGCCATAAAATTTACCATCTCAGGAGTTACCATTTCGGCAGCAGCTACAAAGTCTCCCTCATTTTCTCTGTTTTCATCATCTACTACAATAATGATTTTACCTTTTTTTATATCCTCAATGGCTTGTTTTATGGTATTAAATTTCATCCTGTTTTCTTTTTGTTGGTTCCCAAACTCCTTTTTTGTTGGCGGTTAGATAATCAATCATTCCAATCAGTAGTGCCAAGTTCATGGAGTAAAAATGTGTAATAAAACGCAAAATTATAATATGTATTCCGATTTTCCTTAATAAGAGGTCAATAAATGGAAAAATAAATAATATAAGCTGTGCAAAGAAAGTGGTTTTATAAAAAATACTATCTAAAATTAAGGAATAATTTGCCAGAAAAATAAGAAGTAATAGTATAGGACCAAACCATCTTATAACCTTATGAGAGATAAAAATGAATCCTAATTTGGTGAAAGGTTTTAGCAGTAATTTTCTAAAATGAAAAAGATTGATAAAATTGCCCATGGAGATTCTTTTTTTTCTTCTAAACTCTTCTGAAAGTTGATTAGAAACATCTTCATAAACAATGGCCTGAAAATCATTTATTGCGCCATGTCCGTTTTGTAAAATATTCATGCAAACATAAAAGTCATCTACTAAAAAGTTCTCAGGAATTGGAGTAAATAAAGATTTTCGGATAGCAAAGCAACCGCCAAATGGTCCCATAAGCATCCCCCATAATTTACTCTCCGCATGTTTGAATTTTACTTCCCAACTAATGTAGGTTTTCTCTTGGAATGAAATTCCACTTTTCTTTATTCCAACATTTACCATATTGGTATCTACAAGTCCAATATCAAGATTTTTAAAGTGTCGAACAAGAGATGAAATGGTATTGTTACTAAAAATTATATTGGCATCAGTAAGAATAAGGATTTCGTTTTTAGCTTGCCTTACCAGTTTGTTTACTACGCCTGACTTTCCTGTTCTTTCCTCAAAAATTATTGTATTGATAAAAGGAAATCCCACTTCTAAATCTTTGATAATTTGATTTGTATTGTCGTTTGAACAATCCGAGCCAATAATAATTTCAATTTTGCTGTTTGGAAAATTACTGTCTATTATACTCATTACTTTTTCTTTTATCACGGCTTGTTCATTATAAGCGGCAATAAGTATGGATACAGATGGCATTACCTCTGTTTCATTATAGAAGTTGGAATTTAGTTTTTTGTTTTTACTAAATAAAATAACAGCAACAGGAAATAGAAAATAGGTGTAAGCCAATAGAAAAAAGCAAATCCAAAACAGATATGTCATGAGCTTTGAATTTTGTTTAAGAAAGCGGATAAATTGAGTTCTATTGTTTCTGAGCTGTAATTTTCTTGAATATTTAGCTTGGCATTTTCGCCAATTTTTTGGCTTTCCAAAGGATTGTTAAAACACCAAAATATCTGATTTGCAAACTGCTCGGCAGTATCAGCAATTAAAATATTTTTTTTATTTTGATAATTAATTCCAGATGCACCAATAGTTGTGCTAATGATGGTTTTTCCAAGTGCCATTGCTTCCAGAATTTTAATTCTGATACCACTTCCGCTCCAAAGTGGTACAATCATCAAATTATATTTTTTCATGAATGCTTTTGCATTTTCTACTTCTCCATCAATCATTATATTTTCACCGCTTAAATCATTAAAATAATCTGGCATACCTCTGCCAGCTAAGTGTAAAATAACTTCTTTTTTTTGCTGATTTATAAGAGGAAATACTTTATTTAAAAACCAATTTACCCCATCAATATTTGCTCTCCAATCCATAGACCCAATGTGAAAAATAGTATTTTTTTCTGTGGAAACTATTTCATAATTTTTTGTATCAATGGCAAATGGTATAGTGCTAATGTCCTTTGCGCTTTGTTTTTTCATCCAATTTTCATCCAATTCGCTAATGCAAATTATCCCATCCATTTTTAAGACTATGGCTTTTTCGTAATTAGATAGTTTTTTTTGCAACAAATTCAGATAGCATTTCTTTAGTAAATTATTTGTTTGTTTTGCCAATCCTTTCCAGATATCAGATTCTATATTATGTGCTCTTAGCACAATTTTTGCATTGGAATTCTTTGAAATCATTTCAAAATAGGGACATACATATAACCCTTCTAAAAGGACAATATCAAAACTATTTTCTTTTATGAGTTCTTTTAATCTTTTAGCAAAACTATTGGAGTAAAAACGATTGGTATTGTAGGAACTTTTAGAAAATAAACTTTGGAAAGCAGGAAGTATTTTCACATTAGTATCAATAAAAATATGCTCAAAATCAGTATTGCTTAAGTATTGAGAAGGAATATCCTTGGCATCATGTTTTGGCGTGCTAATTGCCATTACCTTTAACTTATGGCCTTTGTTTATTAATGCATCTGAAATATGATTTACAGCCAAAGCATAGCCGTCTTTTTTAGGAAAGGGCGGTTTGCTACATATTTGTAAAATATTCATTGCTTAATAAACAGTTTGCTTATCGGATTAGTATATCTGCCAATATTAAACAGTGTTATATTTCTACTTGTTTTATAAATAAGAAATATTGCTATTGGTAGAAAAACAAGATTTGCGAGCCACATTCCTTCTGAGGGTGTAAGTGTTGCATCTTTGGCAGCTTTCTCCCCAATAATATTTATAACATGATAAAAGACAAAAAAGAAAACCGAAACCATTACTGGCATGCCAAATCCTCCTTTTCGAATAATGGTTCCAAGAGGTGCGCCAATCAAAAATAAAATAATACAAGCAATGGCCAATGCTATTTTTCTATGCCATTCAATTTTGTGTTTTCTTATTATATAATTCCTATATTCTAGGTCATTTTTATTGGAACTTGCAATTGATTTTAGGGTTCTTAGTTTATTAAGAGTGTAATCGTATATTCTCGCATTTTGAAGATTTTTAGAAGTAGATTTTGTTGCAGTAAATTCAGTATTAGTTTGATTAAAACCAGCAAAATTATATTTTTCTAAAACATTTTTATTTATCAACTCTGTTCTTTGGCTTAGTTTACTATTCAAAGAATCGATTGCATTACTGAGTTGCTGATTGTTTAACATGGCATAATGCCCTTTGTAAAGTTCAGCACTTGTGCGCTTAAAATCAAATGCAGAAAGATCAAAAAGGATAATATCTTCTTTAAATTTGGTGGTTCGGTGTGGGTTTTTGTGCTTTCCTCTTTTCTCTTTTTCTTGCAGATAACTATAGCCATCCAATAGTTTAAATTCTAAAAATCTTTCATCTTTGCTAAGCTTCATACTACCTGATTTTGCAATGATTATATTATCATTTCCATTTCTGTTTGTATGATTGTAAATAATGATATTTTTGAGCGTTTGTCCATCATCACTTTTTTCTTCCACCTTAATGCTATATCCTTCAATACCATTGTAAAAAACACCTGCTTTTATGTTCAGTGCCGGTTTTTGTTTTTGTATGGAATACAGTAAACTGCCACTTTTTAAATTGGCAATTGGCATTACATAATTGGAGAACATAAAAGAACCAATACTTACAAAAAACACAAAAACGATTAAGGGATTCATTATTCTTCTTAGTGACATCCCTGCCGATTTCATGGCTACTAATTCTGATTTTTCACCTAATGCACCAAAGGTCATTACTGATGCCAACAGCATTGATATGGGTAAGGCAAGAGGAACAAAGCGTACAGACGCAAAAAATAAAAGCTCACTAATTTCACTTATTTCCAACCCTTTTCCGACCAAATCATCAATCCACTTCCACAAAAATTGCATTAACAGCAGGAAAATAGTAATGAAGAAAGTGGCCACAAAAGGACCTATAAACGATCTAATTATGAAAAGATGTATTTTTTTCATTCAGAAGATTTTGAAAATAATCTTAAGAACCTAAGGCGTGCTTCAAACTCTCTACCTGCGTATCCCATAGCAATGTATTTTCCTCTTGTTCTTTTTCATCTTCAGCAAAATCGGTAACAATTAGGGAGACATCATTTGTTAAATCATCTACTTGAATGGTAAATTCAAAATAACTTTCATCCTCTTCATTGTCCAGCCAATGAAAACGAACAAATTGATTTTCTTTTTTCTTTAATAATTTTGCTGTTTGCTCACTTCCGTCCCAAAAAAAAGTATAAATATCATGCCTAATGTGCACATCATCTGCAAACCATTCTGAAAGCCCACTAGGGTTACTTAACCTTTTGTAAAGAATATTGATAGAGGAGTGGATAGGATATTCTAATTGATATTTTATTAATTCAGACATTCGTCTTTTTTTTTTTGTTTTTGTTAATTTTGCGTCTTAATTTTTTTTGGCAATATATAAATAAATCAACTAAAATATGGCCTTAGTGCAAACATTCGAAAAACAAGGAAATTTCTTATTCAAATACAGAGGGCAATTCCCAGTTATTTTATTTCTATTAGCTATCCCATTTATTGATATTACCGACTATGCTTCTATTTCAGAAGTTAACGAAAGATATTATACTATTATTTCAGTGTTTTTGTCTTTTGTAGGGTTTCTTATTCGCTTTTACACAATAGGAACTACTTCACACGGAACATCAGGTAGAAATACCAAACAACAAGTTGCAGAAGTATTAAACTCAACAGGTATTTACGCAACACTAAGACATCCCTTGTATTTGGGTAATTACCTGATTTGGATTGGAATTGCAACTTATGTTTTTAACCCTTTATTTATTCTGATTATTTCCCTTATCTTTTGGCTTTATTATGAGAGAATAATGTTTGCAGAAGAGCGATTTTTGGAAAAGAAATTTGGAGATGAATACCTGGATTGGTCCAATAAAATTCCCGCTTTTATTCCTAATTTTTCTAACTATAAAACATCCTCCATCCCTTTTTCCATTAAAACTGTTTTAAGGAGGGAGTATTCGGGTGTATTAGCCACTGTTATTGGCTTCTGTTTTGTTGAAGTTTTGCGAAATTATGTAATAGGAGAGGAGTTAATTTCTAATAGCTTAATTTGTGTTTTAATAGCAACTTTAGCAGTATGTTTACTTTTGAGAACATTAAAGAGAAACACACAAATTCTTCATGAGAAAGACAGGGATTAAATTATTAATGAAAAATTTTAGCAAAGGTGTTTATATGTTATATTTGCCGACTATTTTGGCGTGGTAGCTCAGGTGGTTAGAGCGCAGGATTCATAACCCTGAGGTCGGCAGTTCAAATCTGCCTCACGCTACAAAAAAAGCCCTCCATTTCTGGAAGGCTTTTTTGTTTAGAAAAGAATTAACTTTTACTCTACAATTAATTTTCGTGTAATAGTTGCTTTGTCAGATTTTATATTCATAATATAAACTCCATTACTCAAAGTTGTTGTATTTATTTTAATGGCGTTTGCATTCACTTCTTTGCTATAAACAACTTGACCGTGAATATTGTAAATTTCAATGCTATTGATTGCGGCTGCATAACTTACTACATTTACTTTTTCAGTAGTTGGGTTAGGATAAATCTCAGTTGCAAAATCAATTACTTCAGAGGCAGATATTGAAAGAATTGTAGGTAGTCCTAATGCGAGAAACATTCTAGGATTTAAATATCCTTGAATGGTATCCAAATATGCATTTCCTTTTGTAGATGACATATTAGGATTTCCTAATATTGAATTGGCAGGGCCATATCCTGCTGGAGAACTATGAATTGCCTGATGCATATTATCATACCAGGTATTATCCCACCAATCCCAAGGCGCACCCTCTTCTTCATAGGATTCTCCAAATGCATTTGGAGTGGAAGATGGAGTAGGAGTTAAAAAAGGATAAAGACCTTCATATCCATCATTATTGGCATTAGCAGCATTTGTGAAGGCATCCGAAAACCCTGCATTGGCAAACACAGCATTGTTTCCATACATTGCTTGGTGTTTCTGTACAATATAACTTCCTTGAACTTCTACTACATAATTACCAGTTGTAGGTACAATTACATCACCATTTGCATAAGGACCATAAGGATCTTTAGTACAATGCAAACTTACCATTGGCACATCCCCAGCTTCAAGCCAAGAACTATCAGCCAAACAACCACCAATATTAAAAGCCATATTAATATCATTACTATAAGAAGGCCAATTCGGAATGTTCATAGGAGCATATCCCACTATTTGCCCTGACACAGAGTCTATTATAGGTAAGAACGTTGAATCTGTTCCATCATAATTTCCAAAAATAGGAGGATAAACATATGGTTGCATTGTAGTTAGGTTAAAAAACTTTGTTAAATAAATTTCCTGCCAAGGCGTATTATCTCCAATGGTATCCAAAGTAGCATATCCTAATGATATATAACCACCAGTTCCTTGCCCACCTAATGCAATTTGATTTGGATTAATCCCATAAGGGTTTCCATCAATATCCTCTGTTTTTCTTAAAAATCTAACCATTGCTTTAGCATCTTGTATTCCCCTATAAGCTGCTTGTAAAAGCGTACTTGTTCTGTCGTCTTGATTAGGTGAGGTGGGGTTCCAACCTAATCTATTATTCATAGCTACAGCAACATATCCTTTTCTTGCCCAACGCATACATTGTTGCACAATAGAGGAATCTAATTTATCGCCAGTTGGCTGTCCGTTAATTACTTGGGGTAAGAAACTTCCAGTATGTAATAAAATAACTACAGGACGATCAGTCAAATTATCTCCTGTTGGCTCATAAATATCACACATAATTGGGGTTAAAGCAGGTGGATTTACTCCACCTGATAATACTGTAGGAAGAATACTAATATTCTCTGCAAACTGAACATCAGATGTTACCGTAACATTAGTAAAGACATTATCTAGATATCTGATTGGTTGTGCATTTGCACTAATTGCACTTACAATAAGAGTAAATGCAATAAAATTTCGTAATACTTTTTTCATGTTTTTTTGTTTTTGATTAGTGCTACAATATTACATATTTTTTAGTAAAGTTCAACAAGAAGAGAAAAATAAATCATTCTTCCAATATAAGGTCCACCATAAACTTCATAGTGTTTGTTGTCTAAAAGGTTAGCAGCACCCACTTTTATAGTTGATTTTAGATTTGGTAACTCTTTACTGATTTGTGCATCCAACAAGGAGTAAGTAGGGACAAAACCTGTAAACTGAGGAGAGCCTTCATACTGAAATCCTTCTACCCATTTATAGTTAATACTAAATCCGTAATTTTTTAAAACATTATAATTATTACTAAAATTAAGTTCTCTCCCTACTAGGCCAATATTGTACTTATATTCAGGAGTATTATAGGCAGGGATAATAGGATCTTCTGTGCCTTCTTCATTTAGTTTATTCCAAGTAAAATTCCCATTAATTGTAAAAGAAGGGTTCAAAAAATAATTTAATCCAATAGATGCCCCTTGTGTGGTTACAGTATTTTCTGCATTTGCTGCAATTCGATATGCTTGCATAGATTGTAGTGATATGCTATTTATAGTATCGGGTGGTAATATGGTTTCAAACCATTTGAATTTTACACCGATTTTATAGCCAATAAAATCGGTATATTGCGAATAATAATAATTAGCATCTAAATATAACTTATCAAAGAGTGTTGTTCGGTAGCCAAATTCAACAGATTTAGCCTGCTCCGGTTTAATAGGATCAATCTTTAAAAAAACTAAATTATTATAATCTTGATCTAGTATATTTTTTGCAGATTCAAGAGTTACCATATTATCCTTTGAATTGTCATAATGCGGCCCTTCATCAGAACCATGCCCTGAGATATTACCAATAAGGATTGCTCTACCTGTATTATAATACAGATATTGATCAGAAAGTGTTGGATTCCTTATAGCAGAAGAAAAAGAAAGGCGAATAATATCTTTTTCTGTTGGTTTATAAACAATAGAAGCTGCTGGAGAAAAAAGATAATTAAAGTTCTCATTTTTATCTAGCCTTAGTGTTCCGTTTAATTTTAACGATTCACCTAGTATATCTTTCTCGATTCCAGAATAAATACCAAACTCTCTATTAATAATAGGAGTATCAGAAGTGTCAATAAAGATTGTTCCTTTTGAATCGGGTTGATAAATTCTAAAATTTGCTCCTACTTTTATCTTTGCAAATGCTGGTTTAAATTGGTACTCTCCATGAATATGATTTAATGCAGATTTATCATAAAAACCAGTTGTTTTGGAAGTAATATCTTTTAGTGCGTCTTCAAATTCTTTAGTTCCTGGCACTAATCGATTGTCATCTGTTAGTATCCTAGTTGCATCATGTAAATCTTGTAGAAGATCTGCATTTGCAAGTAAAACAGAATCAGTTAAGCCTTGCCAATGACTCATCTCTATTGTATCTCCATCAAATTTCCAGATTGCGTTTCCTTCTGGAGTAACACCAATAATGTTGGGGAAACTCCAACCAACATCTCCCCATTCAAAACCTCCTATTTTTTCCCAATTCTCCATATATGAATTATACCATGGATAATTTAGAGGTTGATTGCCAATAATAGTATTTCCGTAGTATTGTAATTCTAATGCTGTAAAGACGGCATCATATGACTTGCCAGCATCTTCTTGTGAACGATAAACTCTTAAAAAGAACTTATCTTTTTTAGTTATTTCTAATCGGTTTTGAAAAAATTGAATACCTTTTAAACTGAATCGGTTCTCTCCTTGGTAAACTGTAGTTCCTGTTCCATAGTTTAGCGCATAAATC
>DUAL01000170.1:13098-22282 GCA_012960835.1 Flavobacteriales bacterium
TTGCTTCCCAATCGTAAGCTTGCATGTAGGAGAAATTGATTTTATAGGCAAACTTTTCTTCCCCTTCTTTATTTTTAAAAACTTGGGCTAATCGAAAAGCATTTTCAAGAAGACTTCTCTCACCAGCTTTGAGCAATATGGAAAGCCCTGGTTTGATAAAGGGATTTCTGGTAGTCATGCTGATTACCCCATTAAATGCATTCGGACCATAATAGGCTGAACTTGCTCCTTGTATGATTTCTACTTTCATTACATCCAATTCAGATGCGCCCAAAAAATTACCTAAGGAAAAATTCAGTCCTGGAGCTTGGTTGTCTACACCATCAATTATTTGTAAAGAACGAACAGGAGAGGTGCTATTAAACCCTCTGGTATTAATAATTTTAAAACCCAAACTGGCAGCTGTAATATCTACTCCTTTAAGCGCTCCTAATCCATCATAAAAATTAGCCGCTGGCGTTTCTTTTATGGCAATGATATCCATTGCCTCAATGGTAAGGGGAGATTCTTTTTGTTTTTCCGTGAGCCGACTATCAATAACCCTTACTTCCCCTAATGTTTTATTGTCAGTAGAAAGTAAAATGATTCTGTCTTTTTTATCTCCTTTTACAACTACTTCTTTATTCGCATATCCTAAATAGCTAACAGTTAAAGTTATAGGAAAATCAGAGGTAGTAGTTATTTTAAAAAATCCATCTAAATTTGTAGCGGTACCAATGGATGTTCCTTTGATTACAACATTGGCACCAATCAAAGTTTCCTTTGTATTGTTATCTAGAATACTACCAGAAATAACAGTTTGTGCTAAGATGATTTGAGAAAAACAGATGAAAAGAAGTAAGAAAAGTTTATTCATATAAATTATTTAATAAGTTCGCAAAATACAATTTTCAAGAAGAATAAATGTCAAAAGTAATTTTCAATCATAAAATCATAAACAAAAAGGACTGTAAGATTTCTTTGGAGAATAGAGCTTTTTTGTATGGTGATGGCTTATTTGAAAGTGTAAAAATAATAAATGGAAAAGCCTTTAATTTAGAGGCTCATCTTAACCGATTATTTGCAGGCGCTTTATTGATGAATCTGAAAATAGTTGCAAGCAAAAATGATTTTAGAAATGATATAGAACGTTTGATAATTAAGAATAAAATTACCAAAGGAGGAAGCCTAAAAATCTTATTATTCAGAGATGAGGGAGGAAAATATTTGCCAGAGAATAATCAAACATCTTGCCTAATAATAAGTAAATTTTCTGACAAAATTTTATTTACCTTAAATAAAAAAGGAGTGGAACTAGGGCTTTATAAAACGCAACTCAAACCCATTAATAAGCTGTCAAATTATAAAACAATGAGTGCCTTGCAATCTGTAATGTGCTCGCTTGATGCAAATCAAAAAGGAAAGGATGATTGTTTGATGTTCAATACAGAAAACCACATTATTGAAAGTGCAAATTCCAATATTTTTTATGTGAAAAATAATAATATTTATACGCCAAAATTATCGGATGGGCCAGTGGATGGAACAATGCGGAATTGTATATTAAGGTTAAAAAACTTGAATTATAATATAATAGAAGTAAAAGTAAAAACAGAAGATATTTTAAAAGCAGATGAGGTGTTTTTAACTAATGCACTTCAAGGAGTGAAATGGGTTAGCCAAATTGAAGCCCAACAATTTGATAGTCAAAAAGTTTCGCAATTATTAGTTGAAAAAATTAATCAATTAGTTTAAAAAAGGGTCAGCAGGTAGGTTTGTCCAAATGGCATATTTGGCATCCATTTTTTTAATAAAGGAACTCCAAAGCTCTTTGTTTGAGCTTAATTTCATGCAACTTTCTTTATCCGCAGGAACTGTAATCCATGTGTTTTCTCTTATTTCCTTTAGCAGTTGAGCTTCATCCCAACCAGAATAACCTGCAAAAAATCGAATATTACTACTATCCACTTCATTATTCTCCACCATTTTCTTCACCAGCTGAAAATCGCCTCCCCAATAAAGTCCGTCTAAAATTTCTTGAGAGCCCTCAATTTTTTCACCTAAGGTGTGCACATAATGTAAGGAATTCCTTTCAACAGGACCACCAATATAAATTGGAAAACTTGATTTAGGAAAGTCCTCAATTAGATGATGTACCTTTACTTTAGTGGGTTGGTTTAGCACAAATCCAACACTTTCATTTTTGTTGTGGACTGCCAAGAGAATTACAGATCTGAAAAAATTGGAATCCTCCATAGATGGCTCCGAAATCAACAATCTTCCTTTTTTTGGTTTTAACATTTAAGCCGTTTATTTTTATTAGTTTTGGGGCTAATATATAATAAAAGGTGAGCGATTTTAAAAAGAAGATAAAACATTTAAGAGAAGATTTCAACAGGTATAAAATAGATTTTAAAAATCTTCCTGAGCATCCTGTCAGTTTGTTTAGCAAATGGATGGAGCAAGCATTAGAAAAAAATGATGAAGCTAATGCCTTTGTTTTATCCACCGTTTCTGATAAGAATACCCCCTCATCAAGAGTTTTGTTATTAAGAGATTTTGATACAAAAGGATTTACTTTTTTTACAAATTATAAAAGTATAAAAGCCAATGATATTGAAAATAACAATAATGTAGCATTGAATTTTTATTGGCCCAAATTCCAAAGGCAAGTTCGGATTATTGGCTTAGCAGAGAAAATATTAGATTTAGATAGTGATAAATATTTTAGTTCCAGGCCAAGAGAGAGTCAAATAGGGGCTTGGGTATCTCAGCAAAGTGCTATAATTCCCTTAGATACTGCATTTGCAAATAAAATGCAAAATATGGCAAATAAATTTAAAGGAAAAAAAGTAGAAAGACCTTTGAATTGGGGCGGTTATAAAGTCATGCCAAAAAGTGTTGAGTTTTGGCAAGGACGCCCATCTCGCTTGCATGATAGGGTGCGATATACTTTAGATAAAGGAAGTTGGAAACTTGACCGACTATCTCCTTAAGGACTAATCTTTCTTTTTAGTAGCAGATTTTTTCTTAGTCGTGGCTTTCTTTTTAATCGTTTTTTTAGCACTTACCTTCTTTTTTGTTGCTGTTTTTTCCACTACTACTTTAGCTACTTCTTCCACTACTTCTTCCATTTGTTTCTTCTCTACTTTCTTTGCTACAAAAGTACCCTTAGCTTTTTTTCTAGGCCTTAGTTTCCCAAAAGAACCCATTCTTATTTTACCTTTTTTTGTTTTTCTGTCTCCTTTTCCCATTTAAATAATTTAAGCGCCAAATATAATAATTTCTATATTTATGAGATGATTATCTCTTTAATAAATCTTTGCTCAATAAGAACGGATTCCTTTATGCTGTTACGCAACCAATTCAGCAGCACTTCATCTTTCTCAACCTCAGTAAGTTGCCACTCTACTTCTGATGCTCTCATTTTACTGATTACTGTTTGCATGCAAAGGGCTGCTGCTACTGAAATATTGTAGCTTTCAGTAAATCCATACATAGGGATTTTGATTTTTTCATCTGCTAATTGTAGAGACAAGTCCGATAGTCCTTCTTGTTCTGCTCCAAAAAGTAGTGCAATTTTTTCATTATTTACATCAATATCATGGATGCTTTTTGCATTGTGTGGTGTAGTGGCCAATATTCTAAATCCATCTTTTTTTAAATTCTGCAAACATTCCTTTGTATTGTTTTCACTATTGTTGTAAAAAGTTTCTGTTAGCCATTTTGACGAACCCAATGATACATTAGGATTGGTGTTATGCTGATTTCTGTTTTCAATGATGTGGATGTTTTGTATCCCAAAACAATCGGCTGTTCTTAGCACTGCACTGGCGTTTTGGGAATGAAAAATATCTTCTAAAACTATTGTTATGCGACTTGTTCTTTGCTTTAAATTATCATAAAATAAAGCTAATCTATCTTCTGTGATAAACTCAGATAAATGTTTGATTAACTGCTTTTTATGCTGCTCATCTATTAGCAAACTCTAAACTTATTATTGATTTGAAATCCAGCCAAAAAACTTTTAATATCCATTGCTTTTTTCCCTTCCATTTGTAATTGCAGAATGGAAATAAATCCATCATTTACTGTAATTTTAAGATGGGTTTTGTTGTCGGTAACAATACTCCCGACCTCCAATGAATTTGTTCCCACTTCAAAATCAGAAAGCAGTAATTTCACTCTAATTTGCTTATCATTTTCGGCTTGTAAATAAAACCAAGCAGAAGGGCAAATAGCAACATCTTTTAGTAGCGTATTATCATTAAGGCAAGGGGAAAGTCCTCTTATCAAATTATGAATTTTTTCCACCGATTGACTCCAATCTATTTGAAGCAATTCCTTATTAATTTTTGGAGCTGTTTTATCGGTTAAAGCTATGTTTTGTTCCACTTGATCTGCTTTGTTGTCTGTAATCTTATCAATGGTTTCTAATAGTAAATCTGCTCCATTTTTCATCATAATATTATGCAAGTTTGCAGCAGTAATTTTATTATCCAATTCGATTTTTTCTTGCAGAATAATATTTCCTGTATCCATATTCTCATTGATAAAAAATGTAGTTATTCCTGTTTGCGTTTCTCCATTAATCAGCACCCGATTTATTGGAGCTGCCCCTCTGTAATTAGGTAAAAGGGAGGTGTGCAAGTTCACACATCCTTTTTTTGGAATACGCCAAACAATTTCTGGCAACATTCTGAAAGCCACCACAATAAATAAATCAGCATTTAAGTTTTCTAACTCCTCAATAAAATAAGAATCGTTTAAATTATTTGGCTGTAAAACCTTAATATTAATTTCTTGGGCTTTTAACTTAACAGAAGGAGAAATGATTTTTCTTCCTCTGCCTTTTTCTCTGTTAGGCGGACATACAACCGCCACTACATTAATGGAAGCGTGTAATTTCTCCAAAATATAAGCAGAAAAGGGTGGTGTACCAAAAAAGATTATTTTCATCTTGGCAAATGTAAAATAATTACACAATCCATGAATATTTATTTTCAGTCAGTTTTATTTTACCATTATCCAAAAGCCACTGTAATACTTTTAAAACTTTTTCTTCTCTTACATCTGTTATTGTATTTATAATTTCGGAAGAAATCATTGCTTTTTCTGATAAAATATTCTGTAAGTATTTCTTAATTTTCTCAAACTCCAAATCACTTATTTCTAATTTATTTCTTTCCACACACACATCACATTTTCCACATTTGTAATTGTTTTCTTCCCCAAAATATTCCAGCAATTGCTGTGTTCGACAGATGGTGCTATTTTCAGCATAAGCAATTATCGACTCCATCTTTTGTTTTTTTAATTCCTTTCTTTTTTCTAATATTTCTTCTGAAATTCTGAGGGTAGATGCTTCTGCTCTATTTTTTGTAAAGACAAGTTTTGGTGCATTTGTTCTTGGTAAATATTTTAAGATTTCTAACTGTTGTAATTTTTCAAGCAAATCCAAAATCTGGTCAGGAGGAGAGTTAAATCTACTAGATAAAGTTTGTTCATTTATCGTTACATAGTTTTCAAAAAGGCCACTATAAGAGCGCAACAAAAGTTTAATGAAAGAATCGTAATGCACATTAGCCACCTGAAAACGATAGAGTTCCGTATTATCCACAATAAAATGTAATTTGGAGGGAGAATGAATGGAATCGGTTAGTTTGATGAATTCTTCTTTTTCCAAATATTTTAAAATATTGTATGTTTTATATATCTTCAAATTGTATCTCTCACAAAAGTCATTGATGTCAAATTCAAAACTTTCTCCTTCTGCCGTATCCACTGCAATATGAAAATAATCTGCTATCTTCTGATAACAGTCCCTTATTTCTTGCACTGTTGGGAATTGAGAGAGGATGAATCTACTTAAATCAATCCTATCGCTTTTGTTGGTAAGCAAAATGGCATAAGCTAATGTTCCATCTCTTCCTGCTCGCCCAGCTTCCTGAAAATAAGATTCCAGTGATGTTGGTGTACTTAGATGTACTACAATCCTCACATTATCTTTATCGATTCCCATTCCAAAGGCGTTAGTAGCTACCATTACTCTTATCTCGTTATGAGTCCATTTTTCTTGCTTTTGGTTTCTGATATCCATATCCAAGCCCGCATGATAATAATCGGAAGAAATATTATGAGTTCTGAGTAGCTGTGTTATTTCCTTTGTCTCTTTTCTGCTGCCGACATACACTATTGCACTGCTTTTAAAATGATTCAGAATTTTTACTAATTTGGGTTTTTTATTCTCTGTATTGATTACTACATAGGATAGATTTTCTCTTACAAAGGAGGATTGTAATAAGTGCTTTTCACTAAAAAGAAGTTTATCTTGAATATCATCTATAATATCGGCTGTTGCAGTAGCGGTAAGTGCTAAAATTGGCACATCAGGAATTACTTCTCTTATTTCTGCAATATGTAAATAGGATGGCCTGAAATCATATCCCCACTCTGAGATGCAATGTGCTTCATCCACCGTTATCAAATTGACATTCATTTGCCGAATTCTTTCTTGTACCATTTTGTTTTGTAACCTTTCTGGTGACAGGTAAAGGAATTTGTAGTTTCCATAAATGCAATTTCCAAGTGCCACATCCACCTCATTTTTGCTCATTCCTGAGGTGATAGCAACTGATTTTATTCCTTTGGATTTTAGGTGCTCCACTTGGTCTTTCATCAGAGAAATTAAAGGAGAAATAACAATACAAATTCCATCTTGCATTAAGCAAGGGATTTGAAAACAAACCGATTTACCACCTCCTGTTGGAAGTAGAGCAAGTGTATCTTTCGTAGCTAATACAGATTGAATTATTTCCTCTTGCATGGGGCGGAAATTAGTATGCCCCCAGTATTTTATAAGTATTTGTTTAGCATTAAACATTTGCACGAAATTAGGGAATTTATTCCATTATAACTTACGCCCTAGGATGAAACTGAATAATAGCTTCTCTAAGGTATTCTTTATCAAGATGAGTGTAAATTTCAGTGGTAGTAATACTTTCGTGCCCGAGCATTTCTTGTACTGCACGTAAATCCGCACCACCTTGAATAAGATGTGTTGCAAAAGAATGCCTAAAAGTGTGAGGGCTAATTTTCTTTTTCAGGCCAATTTTTTCTGCCAATTGCTTGATGATGGTAAAAATCATTACTCTTGTTAGCTGTTTTCCTCTTCTGCCAAGAAAAATAATATCTTCATGCCCTTTTTGAATATCTTGATGATTTCGCACTTCATTGATATAGATAGTTAAATATTTAAGAGCTGTTTTCCCAATAGGAGCTAGGCGCTCTTTGTTTCCTTTTCCTATTACTTTGATAAACCCTTCTACAAAACTTACATTGGAAAGTTTGAGCGTAATTAGTTCCGTTACCCTTAGCCCACAACTATAAAGTATTTCGAGCATTGCCCTATTTCTTTCCCCTTGCTCTGTGCTTAAATCAATAGCAGCAATGAGCTTATCTATCTCTTCAATGGAAAGGGTGTCAGGCAATTTCATGCCTATTTTTGGAGATTCTAATAACTGGGTGGGATCGGCAGTGATATAATCCTCCATTATGAGGTATTTGTAAAAAGCTTTTATTCCTGAGATAATTCTGCTTTGTGAACGAGCAGAAATTCCTTCTTTACTGATATTAGAGACAAAATCGGATAGGTCAGATTTATTGATATTGAGCTCGCTTATTTTCTTTTTTTTGGCGAATGTTTCCAATTTCTTTACATCTCTTATGTAGGCATCTACCGAATTGGTGGATAAGGAGCGTTCTAGTTGCAAATAACTTTTAAAACCCAATATGGATGATTCCCAACTCATTTGTTTAATTTTGCCCTGCTATGAAAGTGATAATAATTAACGGACCAAATTTAAACTTATTAGGCAAAAGAGAGAAATCTATTTATGGAGATATTTCTTTTGAGGAGTATTTTTCTCAGTTGGTAGAGGGGTTTCCTGATTTGGAATTAGAATATTTTCAATCGAATGTAGAAGGGGAGTTGATTGACAAGCTGCAAGAAGTTGGTTTTTCGTATGACCATATTTTACTTAATGCAGGAGGTTATACGCATACCTCTGTAGCTATAGCTGATTGTATTAAAGCAATAGAAACTCCAGTTACAGAAGTACATATCTCAAATATATATGCTAGGGAAGATTTTAGGAAGAAATCGCTTTTATCTGAAAATTGTAAAGCGGTAATTTGTGGCTTGGGTTTAGACTCTTATAAGGCAGGATTAACAATTTTGTTAAATTAGGAAAAAATTAAAATTATGAAAAAAATATTATCAATTACAATGGCGCTGTTTGTAATAAGCAGTATAAAAGCACAAAATCCATTGCTAATTCCACCTGCACTTATAGGCCCAAATTTCAATTTAACTATTGATTACGATTCTGTTGAGTTCTTCCTAGGTCATTTTACGCAAACTGCAGGAGTTAATGGTCCGATACTTGCACCTACCCTGATTATCAATAAAGGAGATAATATTAATATAAATGTGAATAATCAGTTAGTGGATACTACCACTATGCATTGGCATGGTGTACATTTACCATCAGTAATGGATGGAGGCCCTCATACTGTAATCCCACCGTCAACTATATGGAGCCCTAATTGGACTGGAATGGATCATGCTTCTACAATGTGGTATCATCCGCATTTACATCACAAAACCTATAAGCACATAATGATGGGTATTACAGGATTTTTAATAAATAGAGATGCTGCTGAGTCTACACTTGATATTCCAAGAACTTATGGGGTAGATGATATTCCATTGGCTTTACAAACTAAGGTCATGACTGCTAATTATCAGATAAATACTGATATGGGTGAAAGAAATATGGATACAATGTTTATTGTAAACGCTACTCGAAATGCTTATGTTGATTTGCCAGCACAAATAGTGAGATTAAGATTGTTGAATGGTTCATTAATGCGTTCGTTTAATGTAGGACTAAGTAATGGCGCAGATTTTTGGGTAATTGCCTCTGATGGTGGTTTGCTTTCATCTCCTGTGCAAATGAACAGACTGCTTATTGCTAATGCTGAAAGATATGAAATATTGGTAGACTTATCTTCATTACAAGGGAGTTCAGTTGATTTAATGAATTATGGAAGTGGAATTCCTACAGGAGTTTATGGAACCGCAACTATTGGTGGCATGGGAGGAGCTTCTATTCCTGATTATGACAATAATCCTTTAAACGGG
>DUAL01000171.1 GCA_012960835.1 Flavobacteriales bacterium
TTATATTGAACTCTGTACATCTCCACTAAACAAAGTGATGTGTTTGAACTAGCCCAATTAACTTTTGCTCTGTCATGGGTTAAGTCTGTTACACTTAATCCAGTTGGAACAGGACTATTACAAGATGCAGGATAAGTACAACTTCCATCATCAATAGTCGCTAATGGGTTGTAATTAGTGGCTAATGAATCTGTACACCCATAAACAGGTGTATGATTAGCAATAATTACTCCCTTCATGCCTAAACCTACATGTGGTTGACATACATAATAATAGGTATGACAAATATTTGGTATAAAATACCCTGTTACACCAAAACCAAAATTAAAACCCAAATTAGAAGTAGTTCCTCCTGCAATCCAAGTACTATCACTTACTTCTACTGCATTATGATATCCTCCCAATATGAAATTAATAGTATCCCCAACATCACAAATAATAGTATCTGGCATAAAACTCATACCAACAGTCGTAATTGTATATGAGGTGTAATCACAACTATCATTGTCAATTGTTGCTGTAGAATCATAATTTACTGCCAAAGGGTCTGTACATCCATAAATTGGTGGAGTCCAAGATGCGATAGCTGTATTAAGTAAATTTTCTACAGTCAAATAATTTTGAGTTGTAACACAATATACTCCGCAAATAGTTGTATATGTATAATCAGGATAAATAATATAATATCCTGGGGTATAGTATAATTGATAATTTATAGCAGTAGCTGATACATTATTAGCAATTGGGAAACTTGCTCCATAAGTAGTAGCAAAATTTGCAACTGCTGCATTATTGGTGCTGGCATTAATTTCTAAACCTAAAAACCGAGCTACATTGCTCCCGCTCGGTCCATTTGTAAGATAAGAATTCTCTGTACCTGCTGCATGTGATTGACAATGTCCGCAAGTAACACTCATCAATTCCAAAACCATCACATAACCACTATCCAAATAATCATAAATAGTATGTGAAACTCCATTGATATCAGTTACTGTAAAGTTTGGAGCATAACCAGTACCTGCTAACAGTCCTGCTTGGGTATAAGCATTTATTGAAATTAAAAAAGTAAAAATTAGAAGCAATATCTTTCTCATATTAATACTGTTTTGGTTGAGTTCTCAAAGTTATGAAAAATAATGGCAAGATAGCTTATTTTGGCTTAACTATCAAATGTATAATGTAAATATGAAGCAGTGTAATCAGTTGCAGGGCTAAAATATAATAGGGCCAGTCTCCTATTAGTAAAGGATTTTCCACAATGGGTTTTGCTTTTAAATACATATAGTTAGAATCGATAATAAAGTTTAGTGGAAAAATAAGAGCAACTGGGATTTGCAGCCGATAAAAACTGTGGAGCCATGCCTTTACTCTTGGGCGCATACCAATTAAATAAGTTAAATATAAAGGTACTAATAGCATTCCTCCATGTACAAAATAATATTCGAACAAATTCCAATTATTTAATCCATTTGTTAACTCTGGGGTAAGTATGGAATGCAGTCCGGCAGGAATTGCCAAAAAAAGGCACCATTCGTACATCCATTGTTTTCTATTGAATAAGGTAATAATGCAAATAATAAAGGAAATTCTACACAAATGGAGTGGTAAATGATCCATTATATTCCAAATCCCATTTGCTATGGTACTTATAATAGTAATAAGGTAAACAAGGATAAATGCAATTGCTAGAATTTTGCAAAAATTTTCTTTAACAACTAAGGATTGTTTTCTGAATAAAACTAAAATAATTACAAGACCAAAAAAAGCACTCAATATGCCTTTCCACCAAATTGCGCTTAACGGCTCAATTATTATGTGCTCAACCAATTATTCTAGAATTACTTTTTTCTCCACTGTACCGTCATTATAAAAGTAGAGAGATGGAAAAATTTTAAAAGGCATACAATTTCTGCCTTGAATATCGGTAGTTCTGATAAGGATTTTATCTTTTGTGTTTTCCTTTATGGCAGAAGGAATACTAATAGAAATAGTAGCGGTAGAAGTATCTATTTGGCAAGCACTATTGGTGTAAGCTGTGAGTGTGATAGTAAAATTTCCACTTCCTGAATAAATATGATTTGGATGTATTGAGGTAGAAGTATTTCCATCTCCAAAATTCCATACAATACTATCAAAGTTAGAAGAAAGATTACTAAAAGAAATGCTATCATTATTCTGAACAAAGGTAAAATCGGCATTAAAGATATTCCAAACTGTTAAACTATCCAAAACCGTATTAGATGCTATTTGCTGTAAATTATAGGCAGTAATAGAATCTATTGAATTTGGCCAAAAGCTACTTCCAATTGGGCTTTTTTTAAAAATGCTAGTATAAAAAGTGCAAGCCGCCAGATAACTACCATAAATACTGGGGTGGCTATTATCGGGCGAAAACAAATTAAGCGCACTATCTTGTGCAATAGACTGTTTCCAAGCCATACCAACAGGGGCGCAAGAGGCATTGTGAATAAAAGCAAAATCTAAATAGCGTAACCTCAGTTGCTCTTGCATTCCTAAATAAGTACAAACAGGAGGCCATGGAACACAATTGCCTGCATCTCCATACTTACGCCCCCAAGTCATAAAAAACATTGGCTCTATGCAAAGGGAAGATTGTTCAATAATATCAATAAGGGTTTGAACGGCCGGATATACATTTGTATTTACATAGCCAGGCGAAAGAGATGGTTCTTGGCTTTGTGCTTGCAATACCACATAATCCCATTGTTGCTGATTGATTTTGCTAATGGTTTGACTATTGGCAGAATGCATGCTAAAATTAGCCCCTCCTGGTGTGCTACTATCATGAATTAGAGTATCACCAAAAGTAAGTGCTATTTGTTCGACTAGTGTTGGTAAATCATTTACATATGTATAGGAATTACCTATAAAAAGTACTTCTTTTTTTTGCTGGCTATAAACAAAAAGCGGAATAAAAAACAAGACAAGAAGAAATTTCTTCATTATTTTCCTAATCGCAAACTTACCGCCAGATTAACACTAAAATGGGTAGCATTCGAAATTGGAGAAGTAGTTTTTGGCAATACCACAGGTGGCCTGCCATCTGCATAAGTATTTGTGCTTTCGTTTACCACTTCTCCGAAAATTTTACTCACGCCAATGCTTGGTTCAAAAATCAGCTTTTCGTTATACTCTAATGCATATCCTATTTTTAAGGAAGTTGTTTTAGTAGTTGTAGTGCTTTTATGGTCTGCCTCATCTAAACCAATAACGGAATAATCACCATTGATAGCTGCCTCCCACACCGGGTAAGCATTATCATATTCGTTAGTAAAAGAATTTAGTGAGAGGCGAGCAGATACAAAAAAGTTGCTTTTATAATATTTCAGGTACGGACTAAATATTCTATAGGACGACTTAGAGATGTTATTATACAAATAAACTTCTCCGTTTCCAGAAGGATTTGATGAAGCATACTCATAATCAATCTCATCATCACCAGATTTGAAACCCAATCCAACCTCCACATTATCCGATATAAAATAACCAACTTTTGGTTCAAAACTATAAGTGGGGCCATAATAACCATATGGATACAAGAAATAATTATACACATAAGGGTTATCCATTTTATGATAATCGAGTCCTAATGTTATTTTGCCTTTTTGAGCAAATAAAGATGGGCTTAATGAAACGATAAGAAATAATAGTGCTATCTTTCTCATCAGTTAGTTTTTACAAATTTACTAGATATCTCTCCTAATTTTATGATATATAAACCTTTTGGTAAAACAGAAATATCTATTTCTTTCAATAGCGTATATTTTCTACTTTCTAACAGCTTTTCTCCCAAAAGATTATAAATTTCAACATCACCTATTTCTTCACTTTTAACTACAATAAAATTATTTGAAGGGTTTGGATAAAGTATAAAACCTTTTTCGGATAAATCAACCACACTTGTAGGTGGAGTAATTGAATTTGATACCTGAAACTTATCTACTCCAGCTTCTACATAATTATTGCTGCCACTTTGTAAATCGGCTGTATAGAAAATAATTTGCATACTACTGGTTGGAGCCAAATAATCACTTACTTTAAAACTATTCTGTTGCCAAGAGGATAGATTTGGTGAATTAGCAGTTATCACTTCTACATCAACAGTTGAATTTCCATCAGTGATTCTGACAATCAAGCTATCATCTGGTGAATTACCATACGCATTAGCAAACCACCTATAATAATGAATATATGGAGTTGAATAACTACTTAAATCAAATATGGGAGAAGTAAGTATTGCGTCACCGTCATCTACATCATTACTACCAGCTTGATTTCCAGCAGCAGGATCAGTTACATAAGCATTTACATAACAATCCCCATTTACATCATCTTCAGGGTTAAGATTTGTCCCTTGTGAACTAGTTCCTTCAGGATCTCCAACACCCCACATTCCATCAGTAGCTTGTCCGCTTACTGTCCAGCCAAAATCAAAAGTAAAATCGTCATAATACCCATAATCCAATGTTATAGATAAATTATTTGTTGCAGAACTAATATACTCATTATGACAAGAAGTTCTATAAGACCATTTTCCAACAACTATTTCATAATAATCGTCATAAAAATGTTGTCCACTTACTGAGTTAATCGAAAAATTACCATTTACATCAGTAGTGACCGATTGCGATATATTAGAGTTATATATCAATACCTCTGCATTGGAAATACCTGTTCCGCTTGAATTTGTAACTGTACCAGAAACTCCAAATGCGGGAACTGGATCAAGTGATACGTTTAAAGGTAATATAACGCCATTAGATAAATTCACAGAAACGGTATCTGAGGCATACATTGCCTTTAAGAATACTATATTATATGTACCAGAAGATGCTGTTCCAATAGCATAATCGCCTGTTATATTTGTTGATGTTGTTGCCTGGGTTGTTAAAATTTCAACATTAACTCCATCAAGTGGATTACCGTTTGAAGCATCTGTTACGGTTCCTTCTACAAAACACCCTTGTTGAAATTGTCGGTCATAAATATTTAATTTTCCATTACCCGTTGGGTTTGTATTAATATCTGTTGCAAGAATTAAATTTGAAGGTAAGAATGGGTAAATACCCCAATTTCCATCATAACCACTACCAACTCCTGTAAAAGAATCGTAATAACCAATCTCAATCATACTGTTGGGAAAAGTAATATCATATACTACAGTTCCGTCACGATAGTAAGAGCAAATTAAAAAATTTCCATCTACAATAACATTCTTTGGACTGGAAGGTATTCCGGGGGTTGATTGCACCCTATCCACTTCTACAATATTACTTAAGTCGGTTACATCATAGGAAGCAATATATCCATTGGTTACCTCTTCTGAGACAAATAGGTAATCACCATTGTCAGAAACCCAACAATTGTTTGTAAAACCTGTTGGAGAAGATTGCTGTCCCATTACAATTGGATTAGATTTATTAGAAACGTCAATTCCAAAAAATTTCCCTTCTCCCATACATGCAGCCCACAATGTATCTCCTCTTACCATCCCATCATTAGTGTAGTAATCTTGCCAACCTCCCAAATACTCAGGATTTGTAGGATTACTTGCTACATCTAAAAATATAACGCCATTTGGTTGTGTTGAATCATTAGCAGGTAAAGCTGGATCAGAAGCCCCAAAAATATAAGCTATTCCATTTTCATCAATATATAGATTTCGAGCAGCCAAGAAATAAACCGAACTACCATTATTAGGATGATTGAAAGTGGAAACTCGCCAGAATGTATTACCAGTCATATCATTAAGGTCTACAATTAAAAGCCCTTCATAAGCCTCAGTAGTTATATATGCGTAATTGCCAAATGTTTTAACATCTCTCCAATTTGATTGATAAGCAGATTCATCAATGTAAAACTCCTCTGTTGGAGAAGCAGGATTTGATAGATTAATAACTGAAAACCTATCTCTAAGCCCAACTAATGCATATTCTGTACCAATGCCATCTACCCAGCCCCAAACATCACTCCCTCTTGAATTATTCCAAGAAGACTGATAACTACCAACAAGAGACATATTCAAACTTTGAGAAAAGCCTTGAATATTAAATGCTACCAATAAACAGAAAATAAATAGTTTTTTCATGATATAGAATTTTTAATTTTACTTGTTTTTAAAAAATTTACGGGATGTTTGTCCTAATTTTATGATATAAATTCCACTTGCTAAATCAGAAATATCAATAACTTTTGATTCTGTTTCCTTTTGTGAAGTTATTATTGTTTCACCCAAGATATTTCGAATTTCCACTTCTCCTTTTACTACACTTTTTATTACAATGTTATCTTTTGTTGGGTTTGGGTAAATAATAAAAGATTCGGTTACCATATCCTCAACTCCTGTTTGAGGGCCTGAAGTAATATTGAACATATCAAAACCTCCTTCCACCCAATGCCCTCCTAATGAATCCCAATCTGCTGTCTCAATAATTACCTGCATATCTGTTGTAAGTGTTATATATTGTCCTAAATCAAAAGTTCTGAGATTCCATTGTCCCGTATCGGGAGAATTTACTGTCATAGTTTCCAAAACTATTGTCGTATTTCCATTACTAATACTCACAGTTAATGTATCATTTGGAGTACTACCTCCTCCCCAACCACCACCACCATTTGCAAACCAAGAATGATAATTTAAGAGGTGTGGCTGATTTGAAGTCAAGTCAAATAAAGGCGATATTAAAATAGTATTAAAATCATCCACATCATTACTTCCAGTCTGACCACCAGCAGCTAAACCTGTCACATAAGCATACTCAAAACAATCTGAATTAACATCATCATCAGGATTATAATTTAATCCTTGAGTTGAAGTTCCTTCAGGATCACCTCTCTCCCATCTACCAGGATCATTTGGTGTAATCCCTCCGCTTATACTCCATCCAAAATCAAAAGTAAAATCATCATAATAACCCTCTGGAAGAACTATTGTAAGATTGTTGTTTGTGGTAGTAATATTCTCATTACTGCAAATTGTATTGTATCCCCACTGACCAGCTATTACCTCATAATTTCCATCATACATATTAGCTACATTAAAATTTCCATTTACATCAGTTGTAAGTGTGAAAGTAAAATCATTATTATAAATAAGGACTTGAGCATTTGCAATTCCGTTTCCAGTAATATCTGTAACAATTCCGTTTCCAGTAAAAGATGGAAGAGGAACCAGTTGAGCATTTACAGTAGTTAAAACTCCATTAGACAAAATAGCAGAAATAGTATCACTCTCATATCCTGGTTTTGAGAATAAAATATTATAAGTTCCTCCGTTTGCAATTCCAGAAGTATATGCTCCGCTAATATTTGTAGATGTTGAAATGGAAGAAGTTAAAATCTCAATATTTGCTGAGGCAATAGCATTTGTTGTGTTAGCATCTGTTACTGTTCCTTCCAAATAACAGGCTTGCTGGAATTGTCTTTCATAAATTAATAGCTTTGCCGATTGATTTGCACCACTATTTATATCACTTGAGATAATATTACCAGAAGGTAAGAATGGATAAGTCCCCCAATTTCCATCAAAACCACTTCCACTGCCCGGATAAGAATCGTAATAGCCAACTTCTATCATATTATTTGGGTAAGTAATATCATGCACTGTGGTTCCATCTCTGTAATAAGAGGTAATTAAAAAATTACCATCCACATGCGTATTATGAGGAATGGTGTTAGAACCAGGATTAGATTGTATTCTATCTACTTCTTGTATATTATTCACATTCGTAATATCATAAGCTGCAATATAAGCATCAGATTGTTCATCAGTAGTAAATACATAATCACCATCAGTTGAAACCCAAGCATTATGCGTAAAAGCGTTAGGAGTGGTTTGGCTGCCTAATGTCTGCGGATTACTTTTATTGCTTACATCTACAACAAATAGCTCTCCTGCATATATGCAACCCGCATACATGGTATCACCTCTTGCCATTCCGTCATGAATATATTCATCATCCCATTCGCCCAAATAAACTGGATTGGTAGGATTAGCATTTACATCTAAAAATATAGCTCCGTCAGCAGGAGAGCTCCCTGTATTGGAGGAAGCACCAAAAATGTAAGCAATTCCATTTTCATCAATATAAATATTATGAGCTGCTGTAAACTCTACAGATGCGCCAGTCGTAGGATTTGTAAAGTTTTTCACATGCCAATAGGTTGCTCCTGTCATATCATTCAAATCTACAATAAGCAAACCTGTATCTGATTCAGTTGTAACATAAGCATAATTGCCCCATGTTTTTATATCTCTCCATGTGGAATTAATATCTGGAATATAAAACATTTCAACAGGATTAGTTCCATTGCTAACATCCACCACCGAAAATCCATCATTCAGTCCAACTAAGGCGTATTCGTTTCCGTTTGCATCTACCCAACCCCAAATATCACTTCCTTCTGTATTTAATGAGGACCACTCATAAGTTCCCATCAAAAGCATATTCATACTATTTTGGGCAAAAATTCCAATTGGAAGCATTATAATGGTCAATAGAAATGTTGTAATTTTTTGTTTCATTATTTTAGTTTTTAATTATAAAGCAAATGTAGTATTAATAATAGGTATTGCAGGGATTATAAAATGAATTTAATAATTTCTTAGTCGTTCAAAACGAATTTATAGGTCCAAACTTATTTGTTTGTTATCATTATCTTCTCTTGTTTCTGAGATATTTTCCGATTCAATAATCTCAATTTCTTGTTTTGTTTCTTCTAGTTTTTCTTCTTCAAATGGCAAGGCTTCTAATAAGTTAATTTCCTTTATTTTATTATTAGACAGCTTGTTCCCAATAGCCTTCACTCCCTTCACAGCAATAAACTCCTCCATATTTATTATTACTGTTTTTCTCTGTTTCCCTTTTTCTTTTACAAATACTACTTTTGCTTGTGGGCGCCAATCAGTGGATGCAATCTCCAGAAAAGAATTTTTATGTTGGGTGATAAAATTTAATTTTTTACTTTTCACTTCTACTTTAAATCTTTTTATAAAGTAACGCTCTTTTTTACCATCAAAATAAATAGCAGAAATTGGCTTTGCAGGATTGAATTTTTCAATAACTATTATATCCTCATCAAAATGAGAAGAAAGCTCAAATCCTTTTAGCTGTAAATCACCCTGCTGATTTATTGTAAGTATTTTATCTTCTGCTTCAAATGAACCTAAAAATTCTCCTCTTTTATCTACATTTAATCTTTGTACTGCATCATCAAACCAAATTTTTCTAGCAGATAAAGTAGATATTCCCTCTGATTTTAGCTCTACCTTTTTAACGGTATTTTTCGTAATAATATTACCATTTGCGCTTCTTCCTTTTATTGTAATTTCAGAAAAATTAACATCTATTTTTAGTTTTTTTAGTCTTTGTAATGCTCTTAAATGAATGGTAACCTGCTCTGCCTGACCATTTGGGTTTGCAGTAAAATACAGTACCTTACTTCCCTTGTTTGTTTTAGTAAGCGTGTATTCTTTGTTTCTTGTTATCCCTTTAACTGCAAATCGTTTTATCATTGTATTTCCTGACTTTCCATCTTTGTAAATCATATTGTAAATGGTGCGTTCATCTCCTTTTTTAAACACTCCACAATGAATAATATCTTTTCCAACAAAAGTTTTGTCATCCACTTTTGTTTTAATCATACTTCCATCTTTTTTGAAAGCGATAATATCATCAATATCAGAACAATCGCACACATACTCATCTTTTCTAAGAGTGGTTCCTATAAACCCTTCTTTTCTATTTACATAAAGTTTCTTACTTGCTACTACTACCTTTTTTGCTTCTATATTTTCAAAGGTTTTTATTTCTGTTTTTCTTTTAAATTCTTTACCATAATCTTTCTTCAATTTTTTGAAATAAGCAATAGCATAATCAGTCAAATTATTTAAATTATGTTTTACTTCTTTTATTCTTTCTTCTAATTTTAAGATGTCATTTTTTGCCTTGTCTAAATCGAATTTGGTAATTCGTTTTATTTTAATCTCTGTAAGTCGACTAACATCTTCATCTATTACTTCACGCAAAAGGTTTTTAGTGTGTGGCTTTAGTCCTTTATGAATTGTGGAAATAACTTCTTCCCAACTTTCTAATTCTTCAATTTGGTGGTAGATTCTATTTTCAATAAATATTCTTTCAAGGGAAGCAAAATGCCATTTTTCTTGCATTTCATTCAGCACTACTTCCAACTCCTGTTTTAATAAATCGAGCGTTCTATTTGTTGAAATATACAAAATTTCCGATACACCTAAAAATTTTGGTGTTTCCTCTTCAATGACGCATGAAAGTGGAGATATAGAAACCTCACAATCAGTAAAACTATAAAGAGCATCTATAGTTTTATCGGGTGATACTTTTGCGGGAAGCGTAATGGCTATTTCCACATTTTCGGCCGTATTATCCTCTATCTTTTTTATCTTAATCTTTCCTTTATCATTGGCTTTTATTATGGAAGAAATTAAAGAAGTTGTGGTTGTTGAAAAAGGAATTTCAGAAATAATAAGAGTACTTTTATCTTCTTGTGAAATTTTTGCTCTTACTCTAATTCTTCCTCCCCTTTTTCCGTCATTATAATTGGTGAAATCAGCCATACCACCACTAAAAAAATCAGGAAAAATTCTTGGCTTCACGCCTTTCAGAACTCTGATAGAAGCATCAATTAGTTCATTAAAATTATGAGGCATTATTTTGGTAGAAAGTCCAACTGCAATACCCTCTACTCCATGGGTTAAAAGCAAAGGAAACTTTACTGGTAAAGTTACTGGCTCCTTGCTTCTGCTATCATAAGAGGAAATCCACTCTGTAATTTTTGAGTTGTAAAGCACTTCTAAAGCAAATTTACTGAGGCGTACTTCAATATATCTTGAGGCTGCTGCCTTATCGCCTGTGAAAGTATTTCCCCAATTTCCTTGCATATCGAGTAAAAGATTTTTTTGTCCTACTTGTACAAGCGCATCACCAATAGAAGCATCTCCATGAGGATGGTATTTCATAGTATGCCCTATTACATTGGCCACTTTATGATATCTACCATCATCCAACTCTTTTAAGGAATGAAGTATTCTTCTTTGCACTGGTTTTAACCCATCTTCAATATATGGCACTGAACGTGCTAAAATAACATAAGAAGCATAATCTAAAAACCACTTCTTATACATACCAGAAATATGTATTACATCTTTTAGGTTTTCTCCATTTATATTATTGGACTCTTTATTCATCTTCGGTAATGTCTTTTTCTACTTTCAAATTGTCAATAATAAACTTCTGCCTTTCTGGAGTGTTTTTTCCCATATAGAAACTTAAAATTTCTCCAATTCCAGCTTCTTTTCCAATTATCACTGGTTCAAGGCGCATATTTTTTCCAATAAAATGCTTAAACTCTGATGGAGATATTTCTCCTAACCCTTTAAACCTTGTGATTTCTGCATTTTTTCCAATCTTTTCAATGGCTTCTATTTTTTCTTTTTCGCTATAACTATAAAAAGTTTTCTTTTTGTTTCTAACTCTAAAAAGAGGTGTTTCCAAAATATGCACATGCCCTTCTTTTACAAGTTCAGGGAAAAATTTCAAAAAGAACGTAATAAGCAAAAGGCGAATATGCATTCCGTCTACATCTGCATCAGTTGCTAAAACAATTTTATTATAGCGCAAACCCTCAATCCCTTCTTCAATATTTAAAGCAGCTTGCAAAAGGTTAAACTCCTCATTTTCATAAACTACCTTTTTGTTCAGTCCATATGAATTTAGCGGCTTCCCCCTTAAACTAAAAACTGCTTGAGTACTTACATCACGCGTTTTAGTAATAGATCCAGAAGCAGAATCACCCTCTGTAATAAAAATAGTAGTATCTGCCCTATTTGATTTTTTCAAATCGTTATAATGTACCCTGCAATCCCTTAACTTTTTGTTATGTAAATTAGCTTTTCTTGCTCTTTCTCTTGCTAGTTTTTTTACTCCTGCCATTGCCTTTCTTTCATGTTCAGCTTGCTGAATTTTCTTTTGTAGACTAATGGCTGTTTCCGGATGCTTATGCAAATAATTATCCAATTGCGTTTTGATAAAATCATTAACAAATGTTCGGATAGTAATTCCTCCGGGCTCCATTTCATTGGATCCTAATTTTGTTTTGGTTTGTGATTCAAAAACTGGCTCAATTATTTTGATACTTATAGCAGCATATACTGCCTGACGAATGTCAACCGCATCATAATTTTTTCCGTAAAACTCCCGAATAGTTTTAGCAATCGCTTCTCTAAAAGAGCTTTGATGTGTTCCCCCCTGAACGGTATGTTGCCCATTTACAAAAGAGAAATATTGCTCAGAATATTGATTTTTGCAGTGTGTAAGTGCAAGCTCAATATCTTCTCCTTTCAGTTGAATTATAGGATATAGAATTTCAGAATCAATATCTCGCTCCAATAAATCGTATAATCCATTTTTAGAAATAAATTTATTGCCATTGTAAAGTAATGTCAGTCCAGGATTTAAATAGCAATAATTCCAGAGCATTTTCTCCACATACTCATTGATAAATCGGTATTTTCCAAATAATTCTTCATCAGGAATAAAGGTAACTTTTGTACCTTTTCTGGAAGAATTATCTTGAATAGGCTCTTCATTAAAAATAATACCTTTATCAAACTCTACCAATTTACTTTTTCCCTCCCTTACCGATTTTATTTTAAAATAGGAAGAAAGTGCATTCACAGCTTTTGTTCCAACCCCATTTAGTCCAACCGATTTTTTAAAAACTTTGGAATCGTATTTTGCACCTGTATTGATTTTCGAAACACAATCAATAACTTTTCCAAGCGGAATTCCTCTGCCAAAATCACGAACAGAAACTCTATTATTTTTGATGGAAACCTCAATGGTTTTTCCATGCCCCATTACATATTCGTCAATGCAATTATCAATTACTTCTTTCAAAAGAACATACACTCCGTCATCTGGTGATGAACCATCACCAACCTTCCCTATATACATACCAGGTCTTAGCCGAATATGCTCTTTCCAATCTAAGGAACGAATGCTATCTTCTGTATAGGCTTGTTTTGACATTTACAATAAAAAGGTCTTTATCTTGAGTATTAGATGAATGAAAACAAAATTAAAACACAAATAAAAATATATGAAGAGAATCAGATAAGTTTTTCAACAATGTTTTCAACTTTTAAAAAAAAGGGTAAATTTTAGTATATTAGATATGAGATTACAAAAAAAATCTAATATCTATAATCTAAATACTCATATCTGCTTTTATACATTAAACCGAAAATGCATTACATCTCCATCTTGCACTACATACTGTTTTCCCTCAACCGATAGTTTTCCAGAATCTTTACATGCTTGTTCTGAGCCAAGTGCTACAAAATTTTTATAGGCAATTACTTCTGCCCTTATAAATCCTTTCTCAAAATCGGAATGAATAACCCCAGCAGCTTGCGGTGCTTTCATGCCTTTTGTAATGGTCCAAGCCCTGACTTCCTTCTCCCCTGCCGTAAAATAGGTTTGTAAATTAAGTAGCCGATAAGTAGCCTGAATTAAATAGTGAACCCCAGGTTTTTCCAGGCCCATTTCATCCAAAAAAAGATTTTGTTCTTCCAAATCCTCCAATTCAGCAATTTCAGCCTCAATGGAAGTGGCAATAAGCAAGATTTCAGCATCTTCCGTTTTTATTGCTTCCCTAACTTGTTCCACATATTTATTTCCATCTTTTGCCGACACTTCATCCACATTACAAACATAAAGAACAGGCTTATCGGTAAGTAAATAAAGGTCAGCAATTACTTCTTTTTCAGTATCCGTCATTTCAAGCGAACGAACTGATTCTCCTTTTTGTAAATGGATAATGTATTTATCCAAAATCCCAACTATTTTTATGGCTTCTTTATCTCCTGATTTTACAATTTTTTGGTATTTATCTCGCTTTTTTTCCACTACTTCCAAATCCTTTATTTGTAATTCGAAATCAATCGTTTCTTTATCTCTTACAGGATTTACACTTCCATCTACATGCACAATATTATCATCATCAAAACATCTTAATACATGAATAATCGCATTGGTTTCACGGATGTTTGCCAAAAATTTATTACCAAGCCCCTCTCCTTTACTTGCACCCTTTACAAGACCTGCAATATCTACTATTTCAATGGTGGTTGCTTGCACTTTTTCAGGATTTACCAATTCGGATAGTTTCTCTAATCTAACATCTGGGACAGTAATTACACCAACATTTGGCTCAATGGTACAAAACGGAAAATTAGCCGATTGTGCTTTTGCCTTTGATAAACAATTAAATAAAGTTGATTTTCCTACATTCGGCATACCTACTATTCCACATTTTACAGCCATTTTTTATTTTTTTTTGAGTTGGCAAATATATATTAAGAATACAAAATAATGGAAAATACATTAGAGTTTTCAATAATTATTAACACAGCCCCCAGCGTTTGATTAAAATTCTATTTTTGCCATTGAAAAAACTATCCTATGCCAAACATTACAGAATTAAAAGAAATTTGCACCCAAATAAGAAGAGATATTCTGCGAATGGTGCATGCCAATAACTCAGGACATCCTGGTGGATCACTTGGTTGCACGGAATTTTTTGTCTCTCTTTACTTTGAGATAATGAACCATAATACCAAATTTACTATGGATGGAATGGAGGAAGATTTATTCTTTCTATCAAATGGACATATTTCGCCAGTTTGGTATTCTACCCTAGCGCGTAGTGGTTATTTTGATGTTTCTGAACTCTCTACATTCCGTAAAATAAATAGTCGCTTGCAAGGGCATCCTACAACACATGATAATCTGCAGGGAGTGCGAGTATCTTCTGGCTCATTAGGGCAAGGGCTTTCAGTTGCCATTGGAGCAGCACTTACAAAAAAGCTTAATATGGACAACAGCTTTATCTATTCACTACATGGGGATGGGGAACTACAAGAAGGACAAAACTGGGAAGCAATTATGTATGCCTCTGCCAATAAAGTAGATAACCTTATAGCAACTATCGATTATAATAAAAAACAAATTGATGGAAGTATAAATGATGTTCTGCCAATGGGTGATATAGCTAAAAAGTTCAGGGCTTTTGACTGGGAAGTAATGGTGGAAAAAGACGGAAATAATCTGGAAGCAATCATCAGTTGCTTAAATAATGCCAAAGATTTATCAGCAAAAGGAAAACCAGTCGTTATCATATTGCATACTGAAATGGGAAATGGTGTTGATTTCATGATGGGGACACATGCTTGGCATGGAGTAGCTCCAAATGATGAGCAATTAGCGGATGCACTTTCGCAAAACCCTGAAACATTAGGTGATTATTAAAAACATTAAAATATTATTAATGACAACTCTCTTATTTTCGGGGGGTTTTGATCTGTCTGCTCAAAAAAAGGAAGAGCCAATAAACAGAATCTTATTTATTTTTGACGCTTCACAATCTATGCTTGGCAGATGGCAATCTGGTAGAAAAATTGATATTGCCCGAAAACTACTTTACAATATGCTAGATAGCTTAAAAAGCATGGATAATCTTGAAATCGGTTTGCGAGTATATGGCCATCAAAAAGGCTATCCTCCTCAGGATTGTGATGATACCAGATTGGAAGTGGATTTTGGAGCAAGCAATGTTGTTACAGATAGAATAAAAGCCAAGTTAAAACTTTTAAGAGCAAGAGGCACTACCCCTATTGCACATGCATTAGAAAAAGGGGCTTATGATTTTCCAAAAAATGTAAATAGTAGAAATATTATTATCCTTATTACGGATGGAATTGAAGAGTGTGACATGGATCCTTGTTCTGTTTCCAGACTATTGCAAAAGGAAGGAATTATTTTAAAACCTTTTGTAATTGGAATAGGATTGGATGAAACTTACAAAAAAACCTTTGATTGTGTCGGTACCTATTATGATGCTTCAAAAGAGAAGGACTTTGAGACTGTTTTAGAGGTAGTTATATCGCATGTATTAAACTCAACTACTGCACAAGTAAACCTATTAGATGCATTTGGGAAGCCAACAGAAACCAATGTAAACCTTAGCTTTTATGATAATTTTAGTGGACTAGTAAAGTACAATTTTATACATACCATGAACCATATGGGAAATCCGGACACCATGAGTATTGACCCAATCTTGAAATATAAAGTGGTAGCACATACTATTCCGGCAGTAGAATCAGAACTTATCACACTTACTCCTGGCAAACATACCATCATTCCTATCAATACTCCTCAGGGAGATTTGGAGGTAAAGATGGCAAGTAAAGATGACTATCAATTTATTGTTCGTGAAGCAAATGTATCAGAAACACTAAATGTGCAAGAAACAAATAGCAAACAAAAGTATTTGATAGGCAAGTATGATATTGAAGTGCTCACCCTTCCAAGATTCCTGATTGAAGATGTGGAAATAAAACAAAGCGAAACAACTACTTTTACCCTTCCCTCAACAGGAACAGCAAACATTAGTCTTCCCTCAAAAGGCTATGGTGGAGTTTATTTAACAAAAGATAATAAATTGGAACTTATTTATAATTTGGATGAAAACAAACATAGGTTAACCCTACACCTATTACCAGGAAATTATAAGGTAATTTTCAGGGCTAAGTCAGCAAAACAATACATGTATACAAGTGAAAAAAAATTTAAAGTCCGTTCAGGAAAATCTGAACTAATAAAACTATATTAATATGGATTTAAAAGATACACGATCAGGATTTGGAGCAGGATTAACTCAGCTGGGAAAAAGCAATCCAAATGTGGTGGCACTTTGTGCTGATTTAACAGGTTCGCTTAAAATGAATGATTTCAAGGCAAACCATCCTGAACGATTTTTTCAAGTTGGGGTTGCTGAGGCAAACATGATTGGTATTGCTGCTGGTATGACTATTGGAGGGAAAATTCCATTTACTGGGACTTTTGCTAATTTTTCTACTTCCAGAGTGTATGACCAAATTAGGCAGTCAGTGGCCTATTCTGAAAAAAATGTAAAAATATGCGCTTCACATGCAGGTGTTACATTAGGAGAGGATGGAGCAACACATCAAGTATTAGAAGATATTGGAATGATGAAAATGCTACCAAATATGGTTGTCATTAATCCATGTGACTATAACCAGACAAAAGCTGCAACCATTGCCATTGCCGATTATATTGGTCCTGTGTATTTGCGTTTTGGCCGTCCAAAAGTACCTAACTTTACTCCTGCTGATAGGAAATTTGAGATTGGTAAAGCAGTTCATCTTCAAGATGGAACAGATGTTACAATAGTAGCAACAGGGCATTTAGTTTGGGAAGCATTGCAAGCTGCCAAAACATTGGCTAATGATGGTATTTCAGCAGAAATAATTAATATACATACCATTAAACCTTTGGATGAAAAAGCCATCTTAACCTCTGTTAGCAAAACAAAATGTATAGTAACGGCTGAGGAGCATATGCTAAATGGTGGATTAGGCGATAGTATTGCACAATTGTTGGGAAGAAATAATCCTGCTCCACTGGAAATGGTTGGAGTAAATGACACTTTTGGAGAAAGCGGACCGCCAATGCAATTATTAGAAAAATACGGATTAGATGCAAAATCTATTGTTGCAGCAGCTAAAAAAGTAATTGCTAGAAAGTGATTTAGACTATAGACCGCTACGCTTTTAGATATTAGTATTAGGACAATAGAAAATAGACTATAGTCCACAGAAATAATGTTGTCATCCTGTTTTAGCATTCCCCTCTAACAAGAGGGGTTAGGGGTAAGATTGAGAGAGGTATAAAAACTAGCAACTGATTACAAATAACACAGACAAAGAATTACTTAATTTATTTCAAAATCCTGACACTTCAAAACAGGGCTTTAATCTTATAGTCCGTAACTTTCAAGAGAGGATTTATTGGCATGTTCGTAAAATTGTAATTGACCATGATGATGCAAATGATGTGGTGCAAAACACCTTCATCAAGGCATGGAAAGCATTGCCAAATTTCAGGGGAGATTCTAAATTATACACTTGGATTTATAGAATTGCAACCAATGAGTCTATTACATTTTTGAAAAAGAAAAGAAAGCATCTTTTTCAATCAATTGATGAGGTGTCTTTTGCCTTATCTGCTAAAATAGAAGGGCCTTATTTTGATGGAGATGAGATTGAGAAAAAATTACAAAAAGCCATTCTCACACTTCCAACAAAACAAAGATTAGTTTTTAATATGCGTTATTATGAAGAAATAAAATATGAGCAGATGTCATTGATTCTAGATACTTCTGTGGGCGCACTTAAAGCATCATATCATCACGCAAAAAACAAAATTGAAAATTATTTGAAAACAAATTAAACTATTTATAAAAAGAAACATCTTATAACTGATGAACAAACAAATTGACATAGAAAAATTAGGAAAAAGAAACCCGTATAAAGTACCAGAAGATTATTTTTTGGCTCTTACACACAGTATAATGGATAAAGTAGATCCTCCAGAAAAAAGATATTTCTTTTCCGCTTTTCAGCTACAAACCCTTGCTCCAACTTTTGCAATGCTTCTTATTGTTTTTTCAGCAGTTTGGTACAATAATCAAAACCCAAATATAACAGATGAAGATTTGGTAGAACTACTTACCTTTTATGATGTAGAAGATGAGCTTTTATTAGAATTTGTTGAGATGAAACAAGAAGAAATAATTGATGATGATTTATTAAATGAATTTAACTATAACGAACTAATTTACGAACTATAAAAACAAAAACTATGAACACTAAAACCTTAATTATCGCAATACTCTGTCCTTTATTTATGCTCGGACAAAACCACAAAATGGATAAAAAAAGAGAGAAAATTGAAGTACAAAAGATAGCATTCATTACAAAACAATTAGACTTCACTCCTGAAGAAGCGCAAAAATTCTGGCCAGTTTATAATCAATTTTCTGATGCAAGGAAACAATTGCATGAACAACATAAAAAAAATAGAAAAAATATTGATGATTTATCTGATAGTGAGATTGAGCAGGTAATAGATAACCATATTATTTTGGACCAAAAAGAATTGGATATTAAGAAAAAATACCATGCTGAATTTAAAAAAGTACTTTCTAATAAAAAGATTGCAAAACTATATCATTCGGAAGATCAATTTAAAAGGGAATTACTGAAAAGAATAAAAGGAGAAAAAGGAAAGCGTACAGATTATAAAAGGAAATAATTTGATATAATATTTTAGATAAAATAGAAATTAGGGAAGCAATTTGCTTCCCTTTTTTATTTTTGCATTATGAGCAATGCAAAAGACATCTTTAAAAAACACCAAGCACAAACTTTTCCTTTTCCTTCTTGTTTGGAAATAGCATCCGCTAAGGGAAGCTATATTTATGATGTAAATGGTAAATCCTATTTGGATTTTGTAGCAGGCGTTTCTGCTTGTACTTTAGGCCACTCCAACCCTATTATAACAAATGCTGTAAAAGAGCAATTGGACAAATACACCCATGTAATGGTTTATGGGGAATATATTCAATCTCCACAATATAAATTAGCGAAACTACTTGCTGATAATCTACCCGAAAATTTAAGTACAACTTATTTTGTAAATTCTGGTGCAGAAGCTATTGAAGGAGCTATGAAACTTGCTAAAAGAGCAACTGGAAGATCGGAAATCATCTCTTGTAAAGATTCTTACCATGGTTCTACACAAGGAGCTTTAAGCATAATGGGAAATGAAGAGCATAAAGCAAAATACCGACCACTATTACCCAATTGTAATACTATTGATTACAATGATGAAAACTCCCTAAAAAACATAACAAAACAAACTGCAGCTGTTGTAATAGAAATAGTACAAGGAGGAACGGGCTTTCAAACTCCCAAAAATAACTTCTTGCAAAAAGTAAGAGAGAAGTGTAATGAAACAGGGACACTCCTAATTTTTGATGAAATACAGACTTGTTACGGTCGTTTAGGAACTCTTTTCGGCTTTGAAAAATATAATGTAACTCCTGATGTTTTGTGTATTGCTAAAGGAATGGGAGCAGGAATGCCTATTGGCGCATTTATCTCCTCTTGGAAATTGATGAACCTACTCACTTTTGAACCCAAATTAGGGCACATTACAACCTTTGGAGGGCACCCAATAAACTGTACAGCTAGTTTAGCAACCTTACAACATTTACTTGCTACTAATTTAATACAAGATGTAGATAAAAAAGAAACACTTTTTAGAAAGCATTTAGCTCATCCAAAGGTCAAAGAAATAAGAGGAAAAGGACTTATGTTGGCTATAGAATTTGAAGACAAGTTACTAGCTAAAAAGGTAGTAGAACAATCTTTAGAAAATGGTTTAATATTATTCTACTTTTTATTTAATAAAACAGCTATTAGGATCACCCCTCCCCTTACCATCTCAGATAAAGAAATAAAAAAAGGCTGTAAAATTATTAAAGAAATATTAAAAAAATATAAATACTAATCTGTATTTTTCTTGTTAGACTAATACAAAGATTTTCTTAGATTTGTAGAATGAAAAGAATACTCTTCATATTACTTTGCTATCCACTGTTTATTATTGGACAAAACCAAACAGTTGGCTTATTTCAATATGATATAGGATCATTTGATGGTTACACCCTTTTTTCACCAAGTGAAACCACATACTTAATAGATAATTGTGGAAGACTTGTTCATTCATGGCAAAGCAGCTATAACCCAGGAAATTCTGCTTATTTATTAGAAGATGGTAACCTGCTAAGAACATGTCGTATTTCAAACTCAATATTTAGTGGAGGTGGTAGTGGTGGAAGAATAGAAAAGAGAGATTGGAATAATAACTTAGTATGGAGTTATGATTTCTCAAATAACACATATCATCAACATCATGACATTGAACCTATGCCTAATGGTAATATTCTAGTACTTTGCTGGGAATATAAATCATTAATTGATGTAATATTATCAGGAAGAGATCCTTCATCATTAGCTGATAACGAGCTATGGCCAAGTTATATATTAGAAGTTGAGCCACAAGGAAATAATGGTATAAATATTGTTTGGGAGTGGCATTTATGGGATCATTTGGTTCAAGATTTTGACCCTTCTAAGGTAAACTATGGTGTAGTAGCTAATCATTCAGAATTATTAGATATCAATTTTTATGCTGGGGCTGGAAAGAAAGATTGGCTACATTGTAACTCAATTGATTATAATGAAGATCTTGATCAAATTGTAATTAGTTCAAGAGCTCTTTCGGAGTTTTATATCATTGACCACAGTACAACTACTACTGAGGCTGCAACGAATAGTGGTGGAAATTCAGGAAAAGGAGGAGATATACTCTACAGATGGGGGAATCCAGCAGGCTATAATAGTGGTACTACTGCAGATCAGAAGCTATTTGGTCAGCATAATGTACACTGGATAGATGAAAACTTTGAAGATGGAGGAAAATTAATGTTATTTAATAATGGACAAGGAAGGGGGTTTAGTTCGATTGATATATTGAGTCCTCCAACTGATGTTAATGATGACTATTTTTTAAGTGCTAATACTTTTGGACCAAGTAATGTAGAATGGACTTATACTGACCCAAATCCAACTAATTTTTATGCTTCATTTATATCAGGTGCCCAACGCTTACCAAATGGAAATACACTAATCTGTGATGGTGCACACGGAACCTTCTTTGAAATTGACTCAACAGATACCAAAGTATGGAAATATATTAATCCTGTTGTAAATTCAGTGCCATTAGCTCAAGGGAATAATATCCCAACAACTAATAATGGATGGGCAAATTCTACTTTTAGATGTACTAGATATTCTCTTGATTATTCAGCTTTTATAGGTCAAAATCTAACACCAGGTCCTTTTATTGAGCTTAATCCGCTTCCTTCAAACTGTCAGATGCTTTCAGGAATTGATGAATCTCAAATCTCAAATCAAAATCGGTCCTTACTTTATATAACTGATATATTGGGGCGAAAAATTACAAAGAAATGCAATACGCCATTATTTTATATCTATGATAATGGTACTGTTGAAAAGAAATTTATTGTTAAATAAATCTTTTAGAAGGGAGAATTGTTAATTAATTACTAAAAATTTACTCTAGTACAAAATTGAAAAACAACATTACTGTTTTTACTTTTGCCTGCCACAACCCCAAAGCGATTATTTCTATTAAGATTAAGTGAGAAATTTAATCGTTTTATTGTGTAAGAAATTCCAATTTGAAAACCAGTTAGTACCTC
>DUAL01000172.1:0-499 GCA_012960835.1 Flavobacteriales bacterium
ACGTTATGCTCATATTTCTTCAGCTGTAATGGCTATTACACCAGCTAAAGTTGCTGGAGTTAAAACCATTATTTGTGCTAGCCCTCCCAAAGATGAGAATGGAGCAAACCCAGGCATAATTTATGCTGCTAATCTTTGTGGCGCTGACGTTATATTAAATTTAGGTGGTATCGCTGCAATCGCCTCAATGACTTATGGGTGTTTTGATAATCCTGCAGTTGATTTTTTAGTTGGAGCTGGAAATCAATATGTAGCTGAAGCTAAAAGAATAGTTTATGGAAAAGTAGGCATAGATCAATTTGCTGGTCCAACGGAAATTGCAATTATAGCTGATAAATCTGCCGATAAAGAAATCGTGGCTGTGGATCTTGTTGGTCAATTAGAGCATGGTTATAATTCTCCTGGATGGTTGTTTACAACAGATAAATCATTAGCAGACTTTACAATGAAAAGAGTTCCTGAATTAATTAGTGAATTACCAGAATTAGATCGGAAGAGC